>JAHYJQ010000111.1 GCA_019429025.1 Trueperaceae bacterium
GCCTGGGACCGGCGGGCCGCCGCATCGCGGCGGGCCGCCGCGTCGCGACGGGCGTCGTCGTCCTCGCCGTCGCCCTGGCCTCGCTCGCCGCGACCGCCTGGGCGCAGTCCGCCGACGCCTTCGGCTACGTCGAGGGCCGCATCGTCGAGATCGTCCCGCGCCCGACGCCCCCGGACGGCGCCCTGGTCCTGCTGCAGGACGGCCGGGTGGTCGGCGCCGACCTGCCGCTCGACGACCCGGACGCCACCCTCGACCTGCCGCCGTACGAGGTCGGCGAGCGCGTCGAGCTGTACTACGCGCCTGGCCCGGACGGCCGCCTGCAGTACGTCGTCTCGGATTGGGTGCGACGGCCGGCCCTGACCTGGCTGCTCGCGATCTTCACGCTGACGGCCCTGGCCGTCGCGGGGCTCAAGGGGCTGCGCGCGGTCGCCGCCACCGTCGCCAGCCTCGCCATCGTGGTCGCCTACGTGGTGCCGAGCATCGTCGCGGGGCACGACCCGGTGTGGGTCTCGCTGGTCGGCGTCGGCGGCATCCTGCTGCTCGCCATCTACTTCGTGCACGGCGTCAACTGGAGCACCACGGCCGCGCTGGTCGGGACGTACGCCGCGGTCGGCGTGACGATGGCGCTGGCGATCGGTTTCACCGACGCGGCAAGGATCACCGGCCTGGGCGCCGAGGACGCCATCTTCCTGCTGGCCGCCGCGCCCCAGGTGGCGCTGCGGGGCCTGCTGCTCGCGGGCATCCTCATCGGCGCGCTCGGAGCGCTGACCGACATCACGATCGTGCAGGCGAGCGTCGTTCGCGAGCTCGCCCACACCGACCCCAGCCTGGGCCTGCGGCAGCTGTACGCCCGCGGCATGAACGTCGGCCGCGACCACGTCGGCTCGCTGGTCAACACCCTGGTGCTGGCGTACGCCGGCGCGGGCCTGTCGCTGTTCGTGCTGCTGCACGTCTACGAGGTGACGGCCGCACGCGCCTTCAACCTCGAGCTCGTCGCGACCGAGGTGGTGCACACGCTGGTCGGCTCGGTCGGCCTCATCCTCGCCGTGCCGATCACGACGATCCTGGCCGCGTGGTGGTTCCGCGGCGACCGCCTGCCGCTCAAGCCCGGCGAGCTCGAGCACGGCCACGCGCACTGAGGAGGCGCCCGTGACCACCCCCCTCGACCTGGTCCGCGGCGCCCTCGCCCTCGACCCCGAGGCCTTCCGCGCGCTGCTCGCGCCCGCGGCGGCCGACCCGCGTCTCGGCCTGGCCGTCGTCTACCTCGCCGGCCTGTCGCTGGCGCTCGGCCAGAGCGTCGTGCTGTTCGCCGAGCGCGTCTCGCCGCGCCGCTTCGTCAGCACCCTGGCGGTGCAGGCGGCGCTGTTCCTCGCCGCCTTCATGGTGTGGGCGGTGTCGGTCTGGTGGGTCGCACGGGTCGGCTTCGACGCCGCCCGGCCGCTGCGCGACGTCGTCGCCGTCGTCGGGCTCGCGTACGCCCCCCAGCTGTTCGGCGTCCTCGTCCTCGCCCCCTACCTCGGCGGCCCGCTCCAGGCCCTGCTCTCGGTCTGGACGCTGCTGGCGACGCTGGTGGCCGCCTCCGCCGTCTTCGGGCTGACGCTGGCGCAGGCGGTCGCCTGCACGGCCGGCGGTTGGCTCCTCAGCCAGCTGCTGCAGCGCACCCTCGGTCGCCCGGTCGTCCGCGCGGGCCGGCGGGTGCGTGCCTGGGTCGCGGGCATCGCGCCCGACGCCCGGGGCGCGCCGGGGGCGCGCGGATGACGGCGCCCGATCCGGGGACGGTCGCTCTGGTGGCGCTGGCCGCGCTCCTCGTCATGGGCGCCCTGGCCCCGCTGGAGACGCTCGGCTGGTGGGCCGGCTGGTACGGCGACCCGGTCGACGAGCGCCACGTCCATCCCCTCAGCGGGCACCCGGACGAGGCAGACGCGCCGGACCCGGTCGCCCCCGCGCCGGGCCCCGCCACGCCGGCGGCCCCGGCCCCCGCGGCCTCGGAGCAGACCGCCGAGCCCTGGGTCGTGTACCTGTCGGGCATCCACGCGGTCGGCCCGGTCACCCACGAGCGGCGCGAGGCGCGCCTGGTCGCGCGGCTGCGCGCCGCGTTGCCTGGCGGACGCGTGCTGGAGGTCTTCCCCTACTCGGTGACGAACCGCGCGCTCACGGGGCAACGCATCTTCGCCCGCGTCTGGCGCTGGTCGCTGAACGCCAAGCTGAGCGGCCGCCGCCTCGCCCAGGTCGGTGGCTTCCTCATCAACGTCCGCAACCTGTGGCAGGTGCTGGTGTCCGCCGACCGGCGCTACGGGCCCTTCTACAGCCGCGGCAGCGCCGAGTTGATCGTCCGCTCGCTGCGGCGGCGCGGCTTCCCGATCGACGACCGGGGCGGGGCGAGGGCCCGCATCGTGCTCGTCGGCTACAGCGGCGGGGCCCAGGTGGCGGCGGGCGCCGCGCCGTTCGTCCGCGAGCGCACCGGCGCCGAGGTGACGGTGGTGTCGCTCGGTGGCGTGCTGTCGGCCGATCCCGGCCTGCTCGAGGCGGAGCGCGTCTGGCACCTGGTCGGCCGCGCCGACCGCGTCGAGCGCATCACGTCGTGGTTCTTCCCCGGCCGCTGGCGGCTGCTCTCCTGGTCGCCCTGGCACGTGGCCCGCCGCCGCGGCCGCCTGCGCACGGTCGTCATCGGCCCGGGCGACCACACGGGCGACGACGGCTACCTCGACGAGGAGGCCTTCGTGGCGGACGGCCGCAGCCACCTCGACGTCACCGTCGACGTGCTCGCCGCGATCGCCGAAGGCCACGGCGAGCGGCTGCCCGTCGCGGCCTGACGCGCGACCCGCCGCCCCCGAGCCGCGCCCGCGGGCTCACCCCCGCGGGCTCACCCGCGCCGGCTACCCCCGGTGCTCGCCCCACACCCCGCGCAGCGCCCCGCAGACCTCGCCGAGCGTGGCCCTCGCCGCGAACGCCTCGCGCACCGCCGGCATGAGCGGCGCGTCCGCCGCGCCCGCGGCGGCGGCGACGCGCGCCACGGCGGCCGACGCGGCGGCGCCGTCTCGCGCCTCGCGGAAGCGCCGCAGGTCGTCGACGCGCGCGGGCTCGAGCCGCGGGTCGATCGCCTGCACCGGCACCTCGAGCGGCACCTCGTCCGCGAAGCGGTTGACGCCGACCACCACCCGGCGGCCCGCCTCCACGTCGCGCTGGTGCGCGTAGGCGGCCTCCTCGATGGCGTCCTGCAGGACGCCCGCCTCGATCGCGGCGACCGCGCCGCCGCGCGCCTCGATCTCGTCGAACCAGCGCCGCGCCTCGGCCTCGATGGCGTCGGTGAGCGCCTCGACGTGCACGCTGCCGGCCAGCGGGTCGACCGCGCCGGCGACGCCGGTCTCGAAGGCCAGCACCTGCTGGGTGCGCAGCGCCAGCGTCGCGCTCTGCGCCGTCGGCAGCCCGAGCGCCTCGTCGTAGGCGTTGGTGTGCAGGCTCTGGGTGCCGCCGAGCACGGCCGCGAGCGCCTGGTACGCGGTGCGCACGACGTTGTTCAGCGGCTGCTGGGCGGTCAGCGTCGAGCCGCCCGTCTGGGTGTGGAAGCGCAGCTTGAGGCTGCGTTCGTCGCGGGCGCCGAGCAGGTCACGCGCCAGGTGCGCCCACAGGCGGCGCGCGGCCCGGAACTTGGCGACCTCCTCGAAGAGGTCGCCGTGGCAGGCGAAGAAGAACGACAGGCGCGGTCCGATGAGATCGACCGGCAGGCCCACGCGCTCGGCCGCGCGCACGTAGGCGACGGCGTCCGCGAGCGTGAACGCGACCTCCTGGGCGGCGGTGCAGCCCGCCTCGCGCATGTGGTAGCCGCTGATGGAGATCGTGTTCCAGCGGGGCGCGTGCTCGGCGCTCCAGCGCATGAGGTCGGTCACCAGCCGCAGCGACGGGCCGGGCGGGAAGATGTAGGTCCCGCGCGCCACGTACTCCTTGAGGACGTCGTTCTGGACGGTGCCGCCGAGCGCGGCCAGCGGCGCGCCCTGGCGCTCGGCCTCGAGCGTGTAGAGCGCCAGCAGCATCGCCGCCGGGGCGTTGATCGTCATCGAGGTCGTGACCTCGGCCAGCGGGATGCCGTCGAACAGCCTCGCCATGTCGTCGACCGTGGCGATCGAGACGCCGACGCGGCCGACCTCGCCGCGGGCGCGCGGGTCGTCCGGGTCGAGGCCGAGCTGGGTCGGCAGGTCGAACGCCACGGAGAGCCCGGTGACGCCCTGACCCAGCAGGTGGCGGTAGCGCGCGTTGCTCTCCTCGGCGCCGCCGAAACCCGCGTACTGCCGCATCGTCCACAGCCGGCCGTCGGCGTACATCCGCGGGTGGATGCCGCGCGCGTAGGGGAAGGCGCCGGGCTCGCCGAGGCGCTCGGCCAGCTCGGGGGGGAGGGCTGGGTCGTCGTGGGCCATGGCGGCATCTTACGGGCGGCACGGCGCGCTGGAGCAGTATGGCCGCGCGCGGCTGCGGCGCAGCCGTGACCCGCCGCGGGGCCGTCCTGCTGGCAACGCCTCAGGGAAGCAGGGCGAACGGCGCCCCGCCGAGCGTCCGGACGGCGTCGAAGTGCCGCCGGTCGAGCGTGAGCAGGCGCGACGTGGCGTAGCGATCCGCCAAGACCACCAGCGAGGCGTCCGCCACCCCGATCCGCAGGTCGCCGTAGCGCTCGACGACGTCGGCGACGACCACGAGTTCGCCCGCGTCCAGGCATGGCAGCAGGTACGCCCCACCGCTCAGTTCGCGCAGGACGGCCAGCGCCGCCTGCGGCCCCACGCGGGTGGCGACGAGGTCGTCGAGCTCGGCCACCACGTACGGCGACACGACGAGGGGCTCTCGCTCCTCGGCGACCGCCCGCGCGACGCCCGCGTGCGCCGGCTCCGCGGCGTTGTACAGGGCCAGGAGGCCGCTGGTGTCGGCGACGATCATCGCTCCCCGAACCCGATCAGGAGCTCGTCGGCGCGCTCGGCGAAGGGCTCGGCCTCGAAGAGCCCGGCGCGCGGCGACGGCCGCATGACGGCGGCCGACAGGGCCGAGCGGATGAACTGGGCCTCGGACACCCCGCGGCGCTCGGCCTCGCGGGCCATGGCGGACTTGAGCTCGTCCGGCAGGTAGACCGTCGTCTTGCGCATCGTCGCGACCAGCATACCCTACGTCATGCCATACGTCGGCGACGTTCCCCCGCTCTCGCTCCTCGGCGACCGCCGGGGCCGGCGCTGCCGCGTACGATGACGCCAGGAGGTCAACCATGCAGTACCGCAGACTCGGACGCTCCGGCCTGAAGGTCAGCGCCGTCAGCCTCGGCGCCTGGACGACGTACGGCGGCTCCGTGCAGGACATGGCGCGCATCACCGAGATCGTCAAGGCGGCCCACGAGGCCGGCGTCAACTTCTTCGACAACGCCGACGCCTACGCGCGCGGCAACGGCGAGACGGTCATGGGCCAGGTCTTCGCCGACCTCGGCATCCCGCGGCATCACCTCGTCCTCTCGACGAAGGTCTACTGGCCGATGTCCGACGTCGTCACCGACCGCGGCCTGTCGCGCAAGCACGTCCTCGAGTCGATCGACCTGTCGCTCGAGCGCTTGCAGACGGACTACGTCGACCTCTTCTTCGCGCACCGTTTCGACCCCGAGACGCCCATGGAGGAGATCGTCGAGGCCTTCAGCGACGTCGTGCGCAGCGGCCGCGCGCTCTACTGGGGCACGAGCGAGTGGAGCGCGGCGCAGATCGCCGAGGCCCACACCTTCGCGAAGGCGAACGGCCTGGTGGCCCCGGCGAGCGAGCAGCCGCAGTACTCGATGCTCTACCGCGAACGCGTCGAGGAGCAGATCCTGCCGGTCACCGAGCCCAAGGGCATCGGCCTGGTCGTCTGGAGCCCGCTGGCGATGGGCATGCTCACCGGCAAGTACGACGAGGGCTTCCCCGCCGGCAGCCGCCTGACCGACAACGAGAACTTCCGCGGCCGCCTGCTGACCGACGAGAACCGCGCGCGCGTCCGGGCGCTGGCGCCGATCGCCGACGGCCTGGGCGTCACGCGCTCCCAGCTCGCGCTGGCGTGGGCGCTGCGCCAGAGCGGCGTCTCGAGCGTCATCACCGGGGCCACCCGCGTCGAGCAGATCCAGGAGACCGTCAAGGCCGCCGACGTGGTGCTCGACGACGACACGCTCGCCCGCATCGACGGCGTCCTCGCAGGCTGAGGGCCCGACGTAGACCTGGCGAACGCGTCCGCGGGGGACGCCGACCGCCACGCGACGTCCGTGCGCGCCCGCCAAGGGGCGCGCACGGTCTTACGATGGGGTCATGAACCTGCTGCGAGCCCGTGACGTGACGGCGCTCGACGCGGCCGCCGAGGCCGCCGGGCTGGGCCCCGACCTCCTCATGGGCCGCGCCGGTCGCGCCGTCGCCGACACCGCCCTGCGCCTGCAGCCGCAGGCGGCCCGGATCGTCGTGCTGACGGGGCCGGGCAACAACGGCGGCGACGGCTACGTCGCCGCGGCCGAACTCATCCGCCGCGGCCTGACCGTGGGCCTGCTGGAGATGACGGCCGAGCCGCGGACCCCGACGGCCCGCGACGCCCGGGCCGCGCTGCTCGAGCTCGCCCCCGCGCTGCCCTGCGCCACCGCGCTGGCGCCCGACGACGCGGAGGCCGCCGAGCTGCTCGAGGGCGCCGACCTCGTCATCGACGCCCTGCTGGGCGCCGGGCGCGGGCGCCCCGCCGGCCCCGAGCTGTCCGAGCTGTTCGAGCGCGTGCGCGCGAGCGGCGTCCCGATCCTCGCGGTCGACGTGCCCAGCGGCCTCGACGCCGACCGCGCCACGATCGACGGCGACGTGCTCACGGCCACCTGGACCCTGCAGCTCTCGGCCGCCAAGCCCGCCAGCCTGCTCCCGCCCGCCCGTGACCGCTACGGCGCCTGGTGGGTGGACGACCTGGGCCTCCCCGAGGAGCTGGTCGCGCGCCACGCAGTGGCGGACGCGATCGGTCGCACGCGCGCCGGCCGCGTGCTGCCGCGAAGACGCAGCGACGCCCACAAGTACCGGGCCGGCGCCGTGCTGGTCGTCGGCGGCTCGCCCCGCTACGCGGGCGCCGCGGAGCTCGCCGCCCGGGCCGCGCTGCGCGCCGGGGCGGGGTACGTGACGCTCGCGGCCCGCCCGCGCCTCCCGAGCAGTTGGCCCGAGCTCGTCGCCATCGACTGGGACGGCGCCGAGGCCGGCGCGCTGGCGCAGGCCAAGGCGGACGTCGCGGTCGTGGGGCCCGGGCTCGAGGTCGACGCGCAGACCCTCCGCGGCGTGCTCAACGCCTGGGGCTCGCGGCCGCTGGTCCTCGACGGCGGGGCCCTGCGCCGCGAGGGGTGGCCCCCCGCCGCGGCGGGTTCGATCCGCGTCCTCACGCCGCACGCGGCCGAGGCCGGCGCCCTGCTGAACCGCCCCGCGGACGAGGTCGCCGCCGACCCGCTGGCGGCCGCCGCGGAGCTCGCGGCCGCGACCCAGGCGTGGGTCGTGCTCAAGGGACCGGCGACGACCGTGGCCGAGCCCTCCGGACGCATGCGGCTGGTCCCGGGCGGTCCGGCGGCGCTGGCCGTGGCGGGGACCGGCGACGTGTTGGCCGGCACGATCGGCGCCCTGTGGGCGGCGCAGCTGGCCGACCCCCGCAGCGCCTCCCGCGCGGGCGGCGACCTGCTCGAGCTGCTCGCCGCCGCGGTCGTGCTGCACGCCGAGGCCGCGCGCATCGCGGTCGCCCGGCTGGCCGACGGCGACGCCGTCCCCACCGGCGGCCTCATCGCCTCCGACGTCGTCGCCGCGCTACCCGCGGCGCGCGGGCGCATCGAGGCCGACCACCAGCGGAGCTGACGGGCCCGTCCATCGGCGCATGGACGGTGGGCCCGTCCTTCGGCCCCTGGGCCGAAGGACGAACCTGTCGGCGAAGCCGACAGGCGGGTGCTACGCTCGCGCCTGATGCTCCGCGTGCGCGTGCCAGCGACCAGCGCCAACCTCGGCCCCGGGTTCGACTGCCTCGGCCTGGCCCTCGACCTCTGGCTCGACGTCGGGGCGACGCCGTCCGACCGCGACCGCTTCGCCTACCGCGGCGAGGGCGCCATCGCCGACACGCCCGACAACCTGGTGCACGAGGGGTTCCGCCGCGGCATGGCCGCGCTCGGGCGGGACGCACCGCCCGTCGCCCTCACGGTCCACAACCCCATCCCGCTCGCGCGCGGCCTGGGTTCGTCGTCGGCGGCGCTGGTCGCCGGCGCCGCGCTCGCCGACGCCTGGAGCGGCGGGGCGCTGACGCGCGAGGGCGTGTTCCAGCTCGCGGCGGCGCTCGAGGGGCACCCGGACAACGTCGCGCCGGCGGTGTTCGGCGGCTTCACCGTCTCCGCGCCGCGCGCCGAGGGGGGCTACGCCACCGCCGTGCTCGCGCTGCCGCCCGGCTGGCGCCTGCTGTTCGGCGTGCCGGACTTCGACCTGCCCACCGAGAAGGCGCGCGCCGCGCTGCCGACGACCGTGGACCGCGCCGACGCCGTGCGCACGGCGGCACGCTCCGCGCTGTGGGCGCTCGCCGTCGCCCGCGACGAGCCCGAGCTGCTGCGCACAGCGTCGCTCGACGTGCTGCACGAGCCGTACCGCGAGGCCCTGGTGCCGGGGCTGCGCGAGGTGCGCGGCGCGCTGCGCGAGGCCGGCGCCCACGCCGCGTTCCTGTCGGGCGCCGGCCCCTCGGTCGCCGCCGTCGTCGGCGAGGCCACGGAGGCCGCCTGCCGCCGCGTGCTCGACGGCTTCGTCGGGCCGCGCGGCCGGGTGCTGTCGCTCCGCTCCGCCGGCGGCTACGCGGCGGCGTCGGCGGCGGCGCCCGCTTGAGCGGCGCCTCCTCCGGGGACCTCAGCCCCCGCGCGACGCGCGCCACACCGTGAACGAGCGCTCGCCCTCGGGCGTGACGTCCGCGTGCCCTCCCCAGCCCAGCAGCTCGCGCTCGTAGGGCAGCGCCCGGTTGACGACGAACCAGGCGACGCCGCCGGGCCGGAGGGCCTCATGGGCGGCCGCCACGAACGCCCGCGACAGCGCCCCGACCACTTGACGCCCGACGTGGAAGGGCGGGTTGCACCACACCTCGTCGAAGCCGCCGGCCGCCAGCTGCGGCGCCTGCGCCGGGTCGACCGGACGCAGCAGGTCGGCGTGCACCACGGCGGCCCGTGGGTCGCCAGCGAGCTGCGCGGACGCCGAGCGCACCGCGGCGAGGTCGTCGTCGAGCGCCACCACCTCGCGGGCGCCGGCGGCGAGGGCCGCGCGAGCCAGCAGGCCGGTGCCGCAGCCCAGGTCGAGGACGCGCGCCCCGCCCGCGGCGACCCCTGCCCCGCCCGCTCGGTGGGCGGCGAGGACCCGCAGCAGCACGGCGCTGCCCGGGTCGAGCTTCTCCGCCGCGAAGGCGCCGGCGAGCGCGCGCGCGGGGCCGCCCGCGCCGGCGTCGGCCGGCGGCTCGAACGTCACCCAGGGATCGACCTGCGCACCGAGGCGCGGTCCGCGCAACTCGCTCACCCGCCAGCCGGACGCCCGCTCGACGGTGGCCACCTCCCCGAAGACGGTCGCCGCCTCGCGCTCGCAGCGCTGCGCCCCCTCGTCCTTGTGCTGCGCCAAGACCGCCATACCCCCGGGCGCGAGGGCGGCGGCCACCGCCGCGAGCTCCGCCCGCACGCGCCGCACGCCGCGGTCGGCGGGCGGGCGCCACACGATCCAGTCGAAGGGGCCGGGCACCTCCCACGGGAGCGCGGCCATGAGCGCCGCCCCGGCGCCGGGCTCGGCGCCGGGCCCGACCCCGGGCGCCTCCCGTGCCGCCACCAGCGCCGCCGCGGACGACAGCGCGACCGTCCAGTCGGCGTCCACGCCGGCCGCAGCGGCCCACAGCGGCATGGCGGCCGGCGCGCCGGTGAGGTCGAGCGCCCTCACGCGGCCGCCGGTTCCCCCGCCGCCGGCGGGCGGCCGGACGCGCCCACGCCGCAAA
>JAHYJQ010000112.1 GCA_019429025.1 Trueperaceae bacterium
GGCCGAAGAGCGTGGCCGACCGGGACCGACACGATCCTTCGCGGCGCCCGCAGGCAGCGGCGCGCTCGCCGCGGTCGTCAGCCGCGCACGCGCGCCAGCGAGCGCCGCGCGGCGTCGGCGACGTTCTGGGGCGTGAAGCCGAACGCCTCCATGACCTTCGCGCCGGGGGCGGAGGCGCCGAAGCGGTCGATGCCGATGACCTCGCCGTGATCGCCGGCGACGCCCTCCCAGCCGAAGGTCGCGGCCGCCTCCACGACCACGCGCGCCCGCAGGGCGCCCGGCAGCACGGACTCGCGGTAGGCCTCGTCCTGCTTCGCGAAGCGCTCGCGCGAGGGGAGGCTGACCACCCGCGCCCGCACGCCGTCGCCGGCGAGCAGTTCGCGGGCGGCGAGCGCGACGGCGACCTCGGAGCCGGTGGCGACCAGCAGCACGTCGGCGTCCTCGTCGGCGCCGGCCTGCACGTAGCCGCCGCGGGCGACGGCGCCCGCGGGCACCTCGAGGGTCGGCACGTTCTGGCGCGTCAGCGCCAGCACGGTGGGGCCGTCGCGCCGCCGCAGCGCCTCCACCCACGCCTGGGCGGTCTCGCGGGCGTCGGCGGGCCGGAAGACCTCGAGGTTGGGCATCGCGCGCAGCGACGCCAGCGTCTCGATCGGCTGGTGGGTGGGGCCGTCGCCGCCGAGGCCGATGGAGTCGTGCGTCAGGACGTAGATCACTGGCTGGCCCATCAGCGCGGACAGGCGCAGCGCCGGGCGCAGGTAGTCCGCGAACACCAGGAAGGTCGACACGAACGGGCGGACGCCGCCGTGCAGCGCCAGGCCGTTGCCGATCGCGGCCATGGCGTGCTCGCGGATGCCGAAGTGGATGACGCGCCCGGCGTGGTCGCCGGCGGCCATCGCGCGCTCGTCCGGCAGGTCGGTGAGGTTGGAGCCGGCGAGGTCGGCGCTGCCGCCGACGAGCTCGGGCGCGCGCCGCGCCAGCGCGTGCAGCGCGGCCTGCGAGGCCTTGCGGGTGGCGACGGTCGAGCCCGTCTCCCAGGTCGGCAGGTCGTCGGCGACGTCGTCGGGCAGTTCGCCGTGCATGACGCGCGCGAACTCGGCCGCCAGGTCGGGGTGCGCGGCCTCGTACGCCGACCAGGTGGCGCGCCACGCCGCGTGCGCCTCCGCGCCCTCCACGGCCGCCTGGCGGTAGTGGCCGAGGACGTCGTCCGGCACCGTGAAGGCGGGCCAGTCGATGCCCAGCGCCTCCTTGGTGGCGGCGGCCTCGTCCGCCCCCAGCGGCGAGCCGTGCACCTTGCTCGTTCCGGCCAGCTTGGGCGAGCCGTAGCCGATGGTCGTGCGCACGGCGATGAGCGAGGGCCGGTCGCCCACCGCCTTCGCCTGCGCGATCGCGTGCAGCAGCGCGTCGACGTCGTTGCCGTCGGCCACCGACTGCACGTGCCAGCCGTAGGCGCGGTAGCGCGCGGGGACGTCCTCGCTGAAGGTGATCGAGGTGGGGCCGTCGATGCTGATGCCGTTGTCGTCGTACAGGACGATGAGCTTGCCGAGCCCGAGGTGCCCGGCCAGGCTGCTCGCCTCGCCGGAGACGCCCTCCATGAGGTCGCCGTCGGAGGCGATGACGTAGGTGTGGTGGTCGACCACGCGCAGGTCGTCGCGGTTGTAGCGCGCGGCGAGGTGCGCCTCGGCCAGCGCCATGCCGACGGCCGTCGAGATGCCCTGGCCGAGCGGGCCGGTGGTCGTCTCGACGCCGGGCGTGTGGCCGAACTCCGGGTGGCCGGGCGTGCGCGAGCCCCACTGGCGGTAACCGCGCAGGTCGTCCAGCGACAGGTCGTAGCCGGTGAGGTAGAGGAGGGCGTACTGCAGCATCGAGCCGTGGCCCGCGGACTGGACGTAGCGGTCGCGGTTCCACCAGCCCGGCGCGCCGGGGTCGTGGACCATCGCGTGGCGGAACAGCGTGTAGCCCACCGCCGCGGCGCCCATCGGCATGCCCGGGTGGCCGTCGCCGGACGCCTGGGTGGCGTCGATCGTCAGGGCGCGGATGGTGTTGACCGCGCGGGTCCGCAGTGCTTGCTCGGGGTTGCTCATGCGTCCTCCAGGGGGTCGTGGGCGCGCCGCCGCAGGATGTGCTCGCGGACGCGCTCACCGATGGCGTGGTGGTGGCGCTGCTCGGCGGTCTCGACGAGCAGCGGGGGGACGGGGGTGGGGCGGCCGTCGTCGTCGAGCGCGACGAAGCTGGCGTGTCCGACGGTGGCCAGGCGCCGCTCGCCGGTGCGCGGGTTCTCGCCGACCAACTCGCCTCGGACGATCATGCTGGTGCGGCCCGTCCACACGACGCGGCTGCGCACCTCGACGATCTCGCCCACGTGCACCGGGGCTCGGAAGTCGATCGGCTCGGTCGACGCGGTGACGACGGTGCGGCGCGCGAAGCGGTAGCAGGCGATGGCGGCGTTGATGTCGAGCAGTTCCAGTGCGCGGCCGCCGAACAGCGTGCCCATCGTGTTCGCGTGGTGCGGGAACGCGATGTCGGTCGTCACGACCCAGCCGGCCTCGCGCGGGCGGGTGGGGTCGACCCCGTGGGGCGGTGGCGGGTGCGGCGTGGTCGACGGCTCGAGCGCGTCGCCGGCGTCGGGGTCGGCGTGCATGGACGCAGCATAGCGCGTGGTCCGGGGGGCTTCCCGCCCGCCCGAAGGCGCCGCGCGGCTGCTCGGCGCTGCGGACGGCCCGTCGTCATGGGCGGCCCTGCGCCCGCCGCGGACCGCGGGTCGTCGCGCCCCTGCCCCCGCCGCGGTGTAGCCTGGCGACCGCCCCGCTCCGCGCGGGTGACCACCAGGAGGCCGCCGTGACGACCACCACCCGCCCGCGCCCCGCGCTCCTCGTCCATGCCCTGGTGCCGCTGCGGCACCCCGGTCTGCGCACGCTCGCCCAGGTCGCCCTCGGCGTGGCGTTCCTGGCCGCCCTCGCCCAACTGCGGGTCGCGATCGGTCCGGTGCCGCTCACCGGGCAGACGCTCGGCGTGCTGCTGCTGGCCGCCGCCGGCGGCCGCCGCCTCGGCGTGGCCACGGTCGCCGCGTACCTCGGGCTCGGCCTGGCCGGGCTCCCGCTCTTCGCCGGCGGCGGCGCCGGCCTCGCGACCCTGAGCGGCACGACCGCCGGCTACCTCGTCGGCTTCCTCGTCGCGGCGGCCCTGGTGGGGGCCGTCGCCGAGCGCCACGGCACCCGCCACGCGCTGCCCGTGGCCGGCGCCATGCTGCTCGGTACGCTGTCGATCTACGCCTTCGGCGTCGCCTGGCTGGCGCGCTTCGCGCCCGACCTGACGACCGCCGTCGCCTGGGGCGTCACGCCCTTCTTGCTCGGCGACGCGCTCAAGATCGCGCTCGCAACGGCCCTGCTGCCGTGGGCGACGCGCTGGTTGGCGCCTGGGCGCTGAGCCCGTGCGGTTGGCCGTGGCCAACCGCCGGCCGCCGGCCGGCGACGGCCGCCAGCGGCCGTTCGATACGGGCCGCCACCCCCCGCTACCACGACAGAACGGCGCCCCGAGCATCTGCTCGGGGCGCCGCGGTTGCCCGTCTCGGAGTGAGGGATCCGCTCCCGGATCCATCGGAGGCCGGGTCGTTACCCTCGACGGGAACCTCCACGGGTCTCTGTACGTCGATTGATGCAGACCACCTCCTCTCTGTGGTGCCCAGAAGATAAAACTACCGGCGCCGTGGCGGATGTGAGCTAGTTCACCATGTCGCGTGACACTCCGGGTCACGCGACACGCGGCGTTCGGTGGCGATCCCCATGGCCGCGATCCCCAGGGCCGCGCCGCCTGGCACCACCCCTGGCCGGGGCCACGCGCGTCCCGATCCGCCCCGGTACGATGCCGCCAGACCCCGCCCGGGAGGACCGACGTGCTGAGTACGCCCGAGAAGCTGACGTTCCTGGTGCTCGCCGCCGTCGCGCTCACCTTCGCGGCCACCGGCTTCGCCCGCGTGGCCCGGGTGATCGCGCGCGGCGACCGCGCGCTCGCGATCCCGCGCTGGGACGCGCTGCCGCGACGCGCGGTCAGCGGCCTCCTGCGCACCCTGGGCCAGGTCACCGTGTTCCCGCAGCGCCCGTGGGTCTCGTTCTTCCACGCCTTCGTGTTCTACGGCTTCGTCTTCTACCTGCTGGTCAACGTCGTCGACGCCGCCAACGGCCTGCTGCCGCGCGCCTGGCTCGGTGCGCTGAGCTTCGGCGTGGTCGGCGACGCCTTCCGGCTGTTCGCCGACCTGTTCGGCACGCTCGTGCTCATCGGGGTCGCGTGGCTGCTCGCGCGCCGCTTCGTGCGCCGCGACCCGAGGCTCAGCCCGGGTGGCCCGCGGGTGAAGCTGCACGAGGCCGTCGCCGCCGGCGGGGTGCAGCGCGACAGCCTGATCGTCGGCGTGTTCATCCTCCTGCACGTCGGCTTCCGGCTCGTCGGCGAGGGCTTCCTGCTCGCCCACGAGGGGCACGCCGACGCCTGGCAACCGGTCGCCAGCGCGCTGGCCGCCGCCATCGGGCCCGGCGAGGGCCGCATCGTCGGCTGGCACGTCGGCTGGTGGGGCGCCCTCGGCCTCATCCTCGCGTTCCTGCCGTACTTCCCGCGCAGCAAGCACCTGCACCTGTTCACCGCGCCGGTCAACCTGGCGCTCGACCGCCGCACGCCCGCTGGCACGCGAGTCCCCTACGGCGTCCTCGAGCCCGTCGACCTCGAGGACGAGGAAGCCGAGCGCTTCGGCGTCAGCCACCTCGAGCACCTGCGCTTCCCGCAGCTGCTCGACCCCTACGCCTGCATCCAGTGCCACCGCTGCAGCGAGGTGTGTCCCGCCAACCAGACCGGCAAGGCGCTCAGTCCCTCGGCGCTGGAGATCAACAAGCGCTACGAACTCGTCCTCCACGCGCCCGCGTTCGCCGCCGGCGAGCCGAGCCCGCGGCCGCTGCTCGAGTTCGCCATCACGCCGGAGGCCGTGTGGGCCTGCACCACCTGCGGCGCCTGCATGGACGTCTGCCCGGTCGGCTGCGAGCCGATGATCGACGTCGTCGACCTGCGCCGCTACCAGGTGATGACCGAGGGCGAGTTCCCCGCGGAGCTGCAGGTCGCGTTCCGCGGGATGGAGCGCAACGGCAACCCCTGGGGCCTCGCGGCCGACAAGCGCATGGAGTGGGCCGACGGCCTCGACGCCGTCGTCCCCACGGTCGACGGCAACCCCGACTTCGAGGTGCTCTTCTGGGTCGGCTGCGCCGGCAGCTACGACCCCAACGCCCAGGCGACGACGCGCGCGATGGCGCGGCTGCTCGAGCGCGCCGGCGTCAACTACGCCGTCCTCGGCAAGGGCGAGCGCTGCACCGGCGATCCCGCCCGCCGCGCGGGCAACGAGTACCTCTACTACCAACTGGCGAGCGAGAACGTGCTCGTGCTCGACGAGGCGCTGGCGGGTCACGCGGTGGACGGGGCGAAGCGCAAGCAGGTCGTCACGGCCTGCCCGCACTGCTTCCACACGTTGTTCGCCGAGTACCCGCAGCTGGGCGGCGACTACGAGGTCGTGCACCACAGCGACTTCCTCGCGATGCTCGTGCGCGAGGGGCGGCTGCCGGCCGTCGCCGGGCTCGCGGACGGCGGCCCCAGCGTCACCTTCCACGACCCCTGCTACACCGGCCGCCACCACGGGATCGTGGACGCGCCGCGCGCGGTCGTGGCCGCGGCCGGCGCGACGCTGAAGGAGATGCCGCGCCACGGGACCGGCAGCTTCTGCTGCGGCGCCGGCGGCGCGCAGTTCTGGAAGGAGGAGGAAGAGGGGGATGCCCGCGTCGCCGACGCGCGCTACGCCGAGGCCGTCGACACCGGCGCAGAGGTCGTCGTCACCGGCTGCCCCTTCTGCCGCTCCATGCTCGGGTCGGCCACGGGCGCGGGGGCCGACGCGGCCGTGCCCGTGCGCGACCTCGCGGTGCTGCTCGCGGACGGGATCGACCGCGCCCAGGCGCGGCTCGACGGCGGCGCGCCGGCGTCGGTCGGGGACGCGGGCGGCGACTGAAGCGCGCGCCCGCCCCGTTCGGCCGCGACTGATCGGGCCCCCGGTGCGAACCTTTACATCGCCGTCCCCGGGTCGCCGGCGCTAGGATGCGGCCCCGGCGCGAGATCGGCTCCGCGCGTCGGGTGGAGGCATCGGCTTGGCACCGCCCGCGCCGGCCAAGGCGGCCGTCGACCCCGTGTTCCACGCGCACCCGCAGCCCTTGCTGCTGGTGACGCCGGAGGACTGGGCCGTCGTCGAGGCCAACGAGGCCGCGAGGCGGCTGTACGGCATCGGCCCCGACGCCGCGCGGCGGCCGACGCTGCCGGAGCTCTGGGAGCCCGCGCATGCGCCCGCGCCGAGGGAGCTGGCGGCGTGGATCGACGCGGAGGTCGACGAGGAGCGCCTCGAGCGGCACCTGGGCCGCGGCGGCCGGCCGCTGCAGGTGCAGGTCACGCTGCGCAGCCTGGGCGCGCGGGTCCTCGTCAGCGTCGTCGACCAGACCGCGCGACGGCGCGCCGAGGAGGACGCCCGCCGCAGCGAGCGCGTGTACCGCGCGCTCATCGAGAACTCCTTCGACGGCGTCGCGCTGTTGGGTCCCGACATGGCGCTGCGGGCGGTGGGCGAGGTCGCCGCGCGCGCCCTCGGGGTCGAGCCGCGGTCCGAGGCGGACGCGGCGCCGCGCGAGCTCATCCACCCCGCCGACCGGCAGGTGTTCGCAGATGCGGTCGCGCGGCTCGCGGGCCGGCCCAACGAGCGCGAGACGGTGACGTACCGCACGCGCGACGCCCAGGGGCGCTGGCACTGGCTCGAGGGGACGCTGACGAACCTCGCCGACGACCCCGACATCGGGGCGCACGTCCTGCACTTCCACGACGTCACCGGCCGCGTCCGGGCGGCCGAGGAGGTGGCGCACCTCAACGCCCAGCTCGAGCGCCGGCTGCAGCACTTGCAGGCGCTGCGGCGCATCGACATGGCGATCACCAACGCGATCGACGTCGGGCTGGCGCTCGACATCTTCCTGGAGCAGGTCCAGGCCGACCTCGGGGTCGAGGCCGCCGGCGTGCTGCTGTACGAGCCGCACGGCCAGACCCTGAAGCCGACCGCCGGCCGCGGGTTCGACGTGGCGATCGCCGAGGACGAGCTGCGCTTGGGCGAGGGGTTGGCCGGGTACGCGGCGCTGGAGCAGCGCACCGTGCACGTCCCCGACCTGCGCGCGGACGGGCGCTTCGGCGCCACCGTCGAGCCGGCCGCCCAGCACGGCTTCGTGTCGTACTGGGCCGTCCCGATGCTGACCAAGGGCCAGCTGCAGGGCGTCATCGAGCTGTACACCCGCGCGCCGCTGGTGCCCGACGGCGAGTGGTTCGAGTTCCTCGAGACCTTCGCCGACCAGGGGGCGATCGCGGTCGAGAGCGCGCAGCTGTTCCGCTCGCTGGAGCGCTCCAACATCGAGCTGCAGCTCGCCTACGACCGCACGATCGAGGGTTGGGCGTACGCCCTCGACCTCAAGGACGAGGAGACCGCCGGCCACTCGAAGCGCGTCACGCGCCTCACGGTGCGCATGGCGCAGCGCATCGGGATGGACGCGAAGGAGATCGTGCAGGTGCAGCGCGGCGCGCTGCTGCACGACATCGGCAAGATGGGCATCCCCGACTCGATCCTGCTCAAGCGCGGCGCGCTGACGCCGGAGGAGCGACAGGAGATCGAGCGCCACCCCGTCTACGCCTACGAGCTGCTGTCGCCGATCGAGTTCCTGCGCCCCGCGATCGACATCCCCTACTGCCACCACGAGAAGTGGGACGGCAGCGGCTACCCGCGGGGCCTCTCCGGCGAGCAGATCCCGGTCCCGGCCCGCATCTTCGCCATCGTGGACGTCTTCGACGCGCTCACCAGCGACCGCCCGTACCGCGCCGCCTGGGACCGCGAGCGGACGCTGACGCACATCGCCGAGCAGAGCGGCAGCCACTTCGACCCCGCCCTGGTCGAGGCGTTCATGGAGATGGTCCGCTCGGACGAATGACCGTGGCGCGGCCCAGCGTGCCGCGCCGCCGACGCCGGCCCCGCCCCGGCGGTGCTACCGTGACGAGCGTGCCACGCGCCCTCCGACTCGCCGTCATCACCGTCCTGCTCGTCCTCGCCGGCGCCGGCACGTACACGCTCGGCGTTCGGCTCGCCCCTGCGCCCGAGCTCGCCGGGACCGCGCTGCAGAACCCGCCGGTGGTCGGTGACGCCGTCCTGCTCGACCCGGGCGGCCGCGAGGTCACGTTGCTCGAGGTCGCCGACGGCGCCCGCGTCACGCTGGTGTTCTTCGGCTTCACGCGCTGCCCCGACGTCTGCCCGATCACGCTGGCGCGCCTCGCCAAGGTCTACCGCGACCTCGGCGAACCCGACGACGTCCAGGTCCTCATGATCACCGTCGACCCCGAGCACGACACCCCCGACGTCGTCGGGCCCTACGCCGCCGCGTTCCACCCCTCGTTCGTCGGTCTCTCCGGCAGCAACGCGCAGGTGGCGGTCGCCGCGCGCTCGTTCTACGTCGGCTACGCCGACGTCGGCGGCGGCCAGTTCACCCACACCGACGTGGTCGCGGTCGTCGATCGCGACGGCCGGCTGCGCTACGTGTACGGCAACGACAGGGTGGCGCGGCTCGAGGTCGACCTCGAGGGCCTGCGGCGCGCGCTCTGAGATCTTCGTGCCGCCGGGACCGCCGGCTCGGGGACCGGCGCGGGCGCTCGGCGTCAGCTCCGCGCGTGGATGAGCATGACGGCGCAGGTGGCCGGCGTGCCGGCGATGACGGCCGCCGCGAAGCTGCCGAGCGCGTGGCCGCCGGCGTCGCGCCTCGGTAGCCCCAACACCAGGAGGTCGGCGTCGGCGGCGCGGCGGACGAGCGCCGCGACGGCATCGCCGGTCGGTTCGGCGATGCAGCGCACCCGGCCGAGGTCGCGCCCCTCGACCCACCGCTCCAGCTGACGCTGCACGCGGCGGCACGACGCCTCGCCGACGTCGTCGGGCAGCAGGCGCACGACCTCGACGAGCGGGTTCGTCAAGCGCGCGAGGCTGGCCAGGACCCGAGCGCGGAGCCGCTCCTGGTCGGCCCGCCCGGCGAACGGCACCACCACCTTGCGGCAGCGCTCCAGGTGCCAGCCCTCGGGCGCGCGGAGCACGACGACGTCGGAGCGGACGCGCCCGAGCAACTCGTCGAGCCGCGCCAGGGTGGCCTCGTCTTGCAGGTCGGAGAGGCCGACGAGCAGCCCCTCGCAGTCGAGCGTGCGGGCGACGCGGGCGATCTCCTCCCAGGGGTCGTCGGCCAGGGTCGTGAGCGCCTGCGGGGTCAGCCCCAGGCCGACGGCGGCCTCGAGCGAGGCGCCCAGCACGTGCTGGGCGGTGGCCAGGCCGGCGGTGGCCGCCGGGGCGGGCGTCGGGCCGGGCGTCGGGGCGGGCGTCGGCCCTGCGGCCATCCGATCACGGCGGTCGGCGAAGCCGACCGCAGGTCTCGGTCCTGCGGACCGAGACACGACGTGCAGCAGCGTCACCCGACCGACCGCCGGCGGCGCGAGCGCGTGCGCCACGCTGACGAGGGCCTCGGCGTTGGCCGGGTTGGCGATCGGCGTGAGCACCAGCGGCCGGCGGCCGCGAAGGGCGACCACGTCGGGGTGGGCGCCTTCGAGCTCGGCGTCGAGCGCGCGCGCCTGGGTCCTGAGGGCGGCGATGTACACCAGCGCGCCGACGAGTAGCCAGGCGAGTGCCACGACGCCGGCGGCGGGGACGGTGACCGCGTTGACCGCGGCGACGAGCAGCGCCGCGCCGCCGCCGAACCATAGGCTGACGGGGGCCCATGGGGCACGGTAGGGCAGGCGCGCCGGGTCGCTGCGGCGGCGCACGATGAGCGCCAAGAGGTGGCCGAGCGCCAGCACGGTCATGAAGATGAGGCCGGCGGTCACGCCGGCGGTGCG
>JAHYJQ010000113.1 GCA_019429025.1 Trueperaceae bacterium
CGCCGAGGGCGGCCTCGGCTCCGCCGCCGCCTACCGGGCCGCCGCCGTCGGCCCCGCCGAGGGGGTGGCCGGGGGCCTGGCGGTCGCCGACCGCGACCTGCTCGACCGCGGCATCGCCGCCGGCGTGACCGCCTCCAGCCTCATCGGCCGCGTGGTCGCCGCCTGGCAGTCGGGCTACGTCCGCCTCTATGCCCTCGCCATGTTCTTCGGCCTGGCGGCCCTCGCGGTCGTCGCGGCCGTCGTTGGAGGTCGCCCGTGATCGCTGCCCTGATGGTCCTGCTGCCGTTGGCGGTCGCGCTCGCGCTGCCCTGGGCGAAGCGTCCGGCGGTCCATCGGCCGCTGGCGGTGCTCGGGGTCGCGGCGACCCTGGCGCTGGGCGTGTTCGCCACCGGCGGTGCCGGCAGCGTCGAGGTCCCGTGGGTCCCCGCGCTCGGCACGTACTTCGCGCTCGACGCCACGGGCGCCGGCGGGGTCCTGGCCCGCATCGCCGCCGCCGTCATGCTGCCGACCGTGCTGTGGGCCGGCGCGCGGGTCGCCGACCGGCCGCAGCTGTTCCTGGCCTGGCTGCTGGCCACGCTCGCGGGGCTGGTCGGCATCTTCCTCGCGCGCGATCTCGTCCTCTTCTACGTCTTCTGGGAGCTGACGCTGCTGCCGGCGCTGGCGATGCTCGCGGGCTGGGGACTGACGCACCGGCGCGCCGCGACGATCAAGTACCTCCTCTACGCGGTGGCCGGCTCCTTCGCCATGCTGCTCTCGGTGCTCGCGATCAGGCCGCTCTCCGGCGCCGAGGGCTACCGCTTCGACCAGCTGCTGGCCGCCGCGCCGCTGCTCGACCCGCTCACCCAGACGTGGATCTTCGCCGGCTTCGCCTTCGCCTTCGCGATCAAGCTGCCGATCTTCCCGCTGCACGTGTGGCTCATCGACGTCCACGAGCAGAACCACGCGAGCGGCGCCGCCGACGTCGCGGGCACGCTGTACAAGGTCGGTGGGTTCGGGCTGTTCGCCTGGGCCATGCCGCTGCTGCCCGCGGGCGCCACCGCGCTGGCCCCGCTGGGCCTCGCGCTCGGCGCCTTCACCGCCGTCTACGCCGCCATGATCGCCACCCGCCACGCGCACCTCAAGCGCGCCCTCGCCTACGCCTCGCTGTCGCACATGGGCATCGTCGCGGTGGGCCTCTTCTCGCTCCATCTCGCCGGCCAGTCGGGCTCGATGGCGCTGCTCGCCGCCCAGATGGTGACGACCGGCGGCATGTTCCTGGTCAGCGGCATGCTGCACGACCGCCGCGGGACGTTCGAGCTCGAGGCGTTCGGCGGCCTCGCCCGCAGTGCGCCGGCCCTCGCGGCCGTCACGCTGCTCGTGCTGTTCGCGTCGGTCGGGGTCCCGGGCCTGGCCAACTTCCCCGGCGAGTTCCTGTCGCTCCTGGGCGCCTTCCAGTCGGCGCCCGCGGCGGCGGTCGTGGCGGTGCTCGCGAGCATCGCCCTCGGGGCCTTCGGCGTCGGCCTCTACCAGCGCCTCTTCCAGGGCGAGGCGCGTGAGCGCACGCACGAGATCAAGCCGCTCGAGGTCGCCGTCTTCGCGCCGATCGTGGCCCTGACGCTGTGGCTGGGCGTGGCCCCGGCCGCCAACCTCACCGTGTTCGAAAGGGAGGCCGCCGCGGCCCAGGTCGCCGCGGCGCCGGTCGCCCCGCCGACCGACGCCCAGGCCTCGGGAGGTGCGCGATGAGCCTGCCGCCGACCCTGGGCGACCTCGTGGTGCTCCTGCCGGTCGTCACGCTGATCGTCTTCGCCGCGCTGACGCTGCTGTTCGGCGTGTTCACGCGTGAGCGGAACGCCCTGGGCGGTCTCGCGCTGACCGGCGTGATCGCGGCCCTGGCGTTCACCGTCTTCCTCTGGCTCCAGGCCCGCGAGGGCGGCGTCGCCGTCACCGCGCTCGGCGGCGCCTTCCGGGGCGACGCGCTGTCGTACGCGTTCTCGTTCGTCATCCTCGTCGGTGCCGGCCTCGCCCTCGTGCTGGCCGACGGGCACCGCGTGCGTCTGGAGCTCGATCAGCCCGAGCTTCATCCGCTCCTGCTGCTCGCCGCCGCCGGCGGCCTCGTGATGGTGTCCGCGGGCGACCTGGTGACGCTGCTGCTGGGTCTCGAGATCATGTCGCTGGCCGTCTACGTCCTCGCCGCCTGGCGCGAACGCTCGCGGGTGAGCGAGGAAGCGGGCATGAAGTACTTCCTGCTCGGCGCCTTCGCCTCCGCCGTGTTGGTCTACGGGATCGCGTTGACGTTCGGCGCGACCGGTCGCTTCGACTTCGCCGGCATCGCCGCGGCCGCCGCGGCGCCCGGCTTCGCGTCGCTCGGCCTGCTGCTCCTGGGCGCGCTCTTCGTGCTGATCGGCCTGGCGTTCAAGGTCGGCTTCGCGCCCTTCCACCAGTGGCTGCCCGACGTCTACACGGGGGCGCCCACGCCGGTGACGGCGTTCATGAGCGTCGTGGTCAAGACGGCGGCCTTCGGCGCGCTGCTGCGTGCGACCGGCACGCTCGTCGAGGCGCTCGGCGTCGGACCGATCGGCGAGGTGCTGCCCGGCGTGCTGGTGGTGTTGATCGGCCTGACGATGGTGGTCGGCAACTTCGGCGCGTTGCTCCAGAGCGGCGTCAAGCGCATGCTCGCGTACTCGGCCGTCGCCCACGCCGGCTACGTCGGCCTCGCCGTGTTGGCGGGGGGCGACGCGGGCATCCAAGCGGCCTCGTACTACCTGTTCACCTACACCTTCGCCAGCGTGGCCGCCTTCGCGGTCCTGCTGTCGCTCATGGACGACGACGACCGCGGGGACCGGCTGGAGCGGCTCGCGGGTCTCGGTCGGCGACGGCCGTGGCTGGCGGGCGCGCTGGCGGTGGTCATGCTGAGCCTGGCGGGCTTCCCGCCCTTCGCCGGTTTCATCGGCAAGGTCGTCGTGTTCCAGGCCGCGATCGCCGCGGGGCATGCCGCCCTGGCGGTGGTCGGCATCGCGACCGCGGTCGTGGCGGTGGTGTTCTACGCCCGCGTGGTGATGACCATGTACATGCGCGAACCGGACGCCCACGCGCCCGCCGCGCGCCCGGTGCCCCGGCGAACGGCCGTCGTGCTGTCGATCGGCGTCGCCGCCACCGTCGTGTTCGGGTTGTTCCCGGGCCTGTGGCTCGACTTCATCGCCCGGGCGCCCTGGTGGTCGGCGGGCTTCTGAGCCGTCGTCACCGCGGCCGACCTCGGGTGGGGCCCCTCGCAACGAGAGGGGCCCCACCATGCGTTCGGCCAAGCGAGCGTTCCGCCGCGCCCGGGGTAGCCTCGGGCGATGGATCCGTACCTTGCCTCCCTCATCGAACGACTCGGCGACGAAGACCCCATCGCCGTGCTGCAGGCCACGCCCGTCCGCCTCTCCGAGCTCGCCGAGCGCCTCGGTCCCGACGGTTGGGGCGCTGAGGTCAGGCCCGGCGGCTGGACCTTCGGGGAGACGCTGGCGCACCTCGCCGACGTCGAGCTGGCCATGGGCTTCCGCCTGCGCCAGGCGGTCGCCGGCCAGCCGACCGTGCAGGCCTTCGACCAGGACGCCTGGGCCCGGCGCTACCGGCGGCTCGACGCCAGCCTGGCGCTGGAGACGCTGCGCGCGGCGCGCGCCTGGAACCTCGCGCTGTTCGCGACCTTCGACCTCGACGACTGGCTGCGCGACGTGGTTCACCCCGAGCGCGGCCCCGAGAGCGTCGACGCGGTGGTGCGCTACCTGGCCGCCCACGACCTGCGCCACCTCGATCAGCTCGTGGTGATGCTCGGCTGACGGCGTCCCCTCGGGGCCGGGGCCCCCTTCAGCACGTGGTACCTTGACCGCCTATGGCCACCGAACGTACCTACGCGATGATCAAGCCCGACGGCGTCCAGCGCAACCTGGTGGGGGAGATCGTCTCCCGCATCGAGGCGAAGGGGTTCCGCATCGTCGGGATGAAGCTCATGCACATCCCGCGCGCCACCGCCGAGCGCCACTACGGCGAGCACGTCGGCAAGCCCTTCTTCGAGGGCCTCGTCGCCTTCATCACCAGCGGCCCGGTCGTGGCGATGGTGCTCGAGGGCGAGAACGCCATCGCCGAGTGGCGCAAGATGATGGGCGCCACCAACCCGAAGGACGCCGCGCCGGGCACCATCCGCGGCGACCTCGCCAGCACCATCGACCACAACGTGGCGCACGGCTCCGACGGCGCCGCCACGGCCGAGCGCGAGATCGGCATCTTCTTCGAAGCGTCCGAGCTCATCGACTGATCGGGCCACGACCCGCAGCGAAGGCCGAGTGGCCGGGGGCGCCTGCCCCCGGCCACTCGGGTAACCTGAGGCCGCGCGCCCGGCGACGCCGCCGCCGCAGCCAACGAGGTGACCGCATGCCCCAACTATCCGATGCCATCAGTGCCCTGAAGACCTCGTCGACCGTCGCGCTGAACGCCAAGGCGCTCGAGCTCAGGCGCGCCGGCGTCGACGTCATCGCCATGACCGCCGGCGAGCCCGACTTCCAGCCGCCGGCCCACGTCCTGGCGGCCGCCCACGAGGCGATCGACCGGGGGCTGACGAAGTACACGGCCGTCCAGGGCACCGTGGAGCTGCGCGAGGCGATCGCGGCCAAGCACCTGCGCGAGAACGGCCTGCGCTACACGCCGGACCAGGTCAGCGTCTCGACCGGCGGCAAGCAGGTGCTCTACAACGCCTTCATGGCGATCCTGAACCCCGGCGACGAGGTCATCCTGCCTTCGCCGTACTGGGTCAGCTACCCGCCGCAGATCGAGCTGGCCGGGGGCGTCACCGTCACCGTGGCGACGCGTGCCGAGGACGGCTTCGTGCCCGACCCCGAGGCGATCGCCGCGGCGATCACGCCCCGCACCCGGGCGATCCTGGTCAACTCGCCGAGCAACCCCACCGGCGCCGTCATCCCGGAGGGCGTCCTGCGCGCGATCGCCGACCTGGCGGAGCGCCACGACCTGTGGCTGATCAGCGACGAGCTGTACGAGCACATGGTGTACGAGGGGTCGTTCACCCCCGTCGCGCAGTGGTACCCGGAGCGCACGATCCTGGTGCACGGGGCGAGCAAGGGCTACGCGCTCACCGGCTGGCGCATCGGTTGGGGCTGCGGTCCCACCGACGTCATCAAGGCGATGAACCGGCTCCAGGGCCAGGTGACCAGCAACGCCAACGCCGTCGCCCAGTACGCGACCCAGGTGGCGCTGAACTCGGTGGAGGAGACCGCCGCCTTCCAGGCGATGACGCGCGCGGCCTACCGCGAGCGGCGCGACGTCATCGTCGCCGGCCTCAACGCGCTGGGCCTGCCCACGCCGACGCCGCAGGGGGCCTTCTACGTGATGGCCGACACCCGCGGCATCGACCTCGACGAGAACGTCGCCGGCGCCGTGCTGCTGGAGCGGGCCCGGGTCGCCGTCGTGCCCGGGACGGACTTCGGGGCGCCCGGTTTCGTGCGCATGTCGTACGCCTGCTCGCTCGATCAGGTGCGCACGGCGCTCGAGCGGATCGCCGAGGTGGTCGCGTGAGCGGGTCCGCTCATCCGAGCGGGTCCGCTCATCCGAGCGGGTCCGCTCATCCGAGCGGGCCCGCTCATGTGAGCGGGCCGCGCACGGCCGCGTCGACGATGGCCGCGAGCGGCTACCGCACCACCGTGCGCATCGGCCGCCACCTCCTGGTCGCCGACGAGCCCGTCGAGGTCGGCGGCGGCGACACCGGGCCCACGCCGATGGAGATGGTCGCCGGGGCGCTCGCGGGCTGCATCTCGATCACCCTGCGCATGGTCGCCCAGCGCAAGGGGTGGCCGCTCGAGGGGGTCGACGCCGAGGTGACGATCGTCAAGGAGACGGTCGAGGGGTCCCGTCCGCGCGACACCTTCGACGTCCGGGTCACCCTCCAGGGGCCGCTCGACGACCAGATGCGCGCCGAGCTCACCCGGGTCGCCTCGCGCTGCCCCGTGCACCGCGCGCTGGCGCACGAGACGCCGGTCACCACGACGGTTCGCTGACGCCCGACCGCGCGCGATTGGGGGGCCGCCGACGGTAGCGCCTTCGGTCGCGGGGGTAGCCTCGCCTTATGCTTCGTACCTCACTGTTCCTCCTGCCGCTCCTGCTGCTGCTCGCCTCCTGCGTTCCCGCCCTCGAGGCCGAGGGTCCCGAGGCGATCATCCCCGGCGCGCGTTTCGCCACCGCGCCGTTCGTCGACCCCGCCTCGGGCGCGACCTACGCGACCGGCTTCGAGGCCATCGGCCGCGGCGCGCCCGTCGTCATGGTCCACGGGATCGGCGGCGGCTCGAGCCTGTTCCAGTACCGGCTGAACGCCCCGGCCGTCGCCGACGCCGGCTACGCCGTGTACGCCCTCGACCTGCTGGGCTTCGGCCGCTCCTCGCGCCCGGCCATCCGCAGCACGCAGGACCTGCTCGTCGCCCAGGTCACGTCGTTCCTCGAGGACGTCGTGGGCGAGCCGGCGGTGGTCGTCGCCAACGGCCTGGCGGCCGCCCACGCGATCCGCATCGCGGCCGAGCGTCCCGAACTGGTGGCGGGCCTCGTGCTCATCGCCCCCACCGGCTACCGCAGCCTGAACCGCCCGCAGGACGCGGACCGCGTGCGGGCCTTCGACCTGCTGGCCAACCCGGTGATCGGCCAAGCGTTCGCCGGCGCGCTCCTCTCGCCGGCGGCGCAGGAGTTCTTCCTGCTCGACGCCTACCAAGAGCGCGAGAGCCTCACGCCGGAGGTTCGCGCGAGCTACGACCGCAACCTGCGGGTCGCCGACGCCCGCTGGGTCGTCTTCTCGTTCGTCAGCGGGAACCTCGACCAGGACGTCTCCGAGCTGTGGCCGGCGACGACCCAGGAGGCCCTGCTCGTGTGGGGCAGCGCCCCCGGCTTCAGCTCCTACGCGGACGCCGAGGACTTCGTCCTCGCGCGGCCGGACGCCCGGCTGCTCGTCCTGCGCGACGCCGCGCTGCTGCCGAACGAGGAGCGCGCGGACGCCTTCAACGGCGCCGTCCTCGACTTCCTGCAGCGCATCGGCTGGTAGCGGATGGCGATGGGCACCGGACGAGCGTCCGGTGCCTGGTGTCGCGGCCGCGCTGAAGCGCGGCCGCGACACACGCGCACGCGCTACCATGCCGGCATGCCCCGCGAGGACGAGCCCGCCCCACCCGTGAACCGGCGCCCCCGGGACCCTGACGACGCGCGGGAACCGCGCGCCGCGGGTCCCGCGGAGGATCCCTTGCGGCCCCCGGAGTCGGCGGCGCGCCTGGCGTCCGCGGTTGGGCCTCCGGGCACGACCAACCACATCTACGCCAACCCGGAGAAGTGGCGCATCGGCCGCGAGTTCCTCGCGCGCTACACCGGCACCGAGCCCGAGGCGTTCCACAGGCAGATCGTCCTGACGAACTTCCACCACTACCTCGAGCGCTTCGAGGCGATCGCCGGCGATGCCCGCCGCACCCAGGGGTCGGCGATGACCGCCTCCCACAGCGACCGCCTCGGGGTCTCGATCATCGACTTCTCGATCGGCTCGCCGGTCGCCGCGCTCATCATCGAGGTGCTCGCCACCGCCGATCCCAAGGCGACGCTGTTCCTCGGCATCTGCGGCGGGCTCCACCGCTCGCTGGAGGTCGGCGACTTCGTGCTGCCGACCGCGGCGATCCGCGACGAGGGGTCGAGCAAGCACTTCATGCCGCCGCAGGTGCCGGCGCTGCCGACGTTCAAGATCCAGAAGTTCGTGTCGCAGATCGTCGTCGAGCGCGGTCTCGACTACCGCACCGGGGTGGTGCACACCACCGACTACCGCTTCTGGGAGTTCGACGAGCGCTTCAAGGCGCAGCTCTACGAGGAGCGCGCCCTGGCGATCGACATGGAGAGCGCCACGCTGTTCTCGGTCGGCTTCGCCAGCAAGGTCCCCATCGGCGCGCTGCTGCTGGTCTCCGACCTGCCGCTGCGCGAGGGCGGCGTCAAGACGCGCGAGAGCGCCCGGGCGGTGTTCCGCCGCTATACCGACCTGCACATCGAGGTCGGGATCGAGGTGATGAGCCAGATCGACGCGCGCGGCGAGCACATCCGGCACTACCGCTGGTGAGGCTTACGTCGCTGGGGGGCCGGCTGGGCGTCCGGCGAGCAGGTTCCGCGTGAAGCGCGTGATGTTTTCGACCAGCCGTGGGTAGGCCCGCGCGTGGGGCACTTCGTTTCCGGCGGTCTCGAGCACCGTCTCGAGGGCCTCGTGGATCGTCCGCTCGGCGTCTCGCAGCCCCCAGGAGCGTCCCTCTTCGATGAGGTGGGTTCGCGTCGGCACCAACGCCAGGGGGATCGCGATCGACAGGATGGGGCTGTCGATCCCGAAGGCCTTCACGGCGCCCGGCTCGATCTTGAGGTCGAACGCGCGCGCGTCGCCGGTGAGCACGCCGATTCGCGTGCCGTAGAGCTCGACGATCAGGTCAGCCATGCGGTTCGGGTGCTCGAATCGTGGCGGAGAGGTCGACCCCGGTGGCACGCATCATCGCGAACAGCCGCTCCATGAAGATGGAGGGCTTACCGGCCTCGATCTCCCAGATGTACCGCTGCGTGGTGCCGAGCCGGTCGGCGAGCTCGCGCTGGCTCAAGCCGTTGAGCAGGCGGGCTTGTTGCAGGATCCGGCCGAGCGACGCTGGGCTGGTGACCTTGCCGGTGTACTCCATGACGACGTCTCCTGACTACGAAATCGTAGTCAGTGTAGGTGACTACGAATTCGTAGTCAAGTCGGATGACTACGAAATCGTAGTCACGTGGCAGACCCGTCGCCGGAGCCGCCTCCCAGGCCGATCATGTCGCGCACCGGCGTGACGCCGCCCGGATGGCCGATCGCCGCAGCCTACGTCCGGTCGGTTCGGGCGTCCGTGGCCGCTGCGCCCTTGGCGTACGCTGACGGCCGATGCTGCACCTGCTCGGCGTGGCCGCGGCCGCCGCCATCTCCTTCTCCGCGATCTTCATCCGCCTCGCCGACGTGTCGGTCTCGACCGCCGCCTTCTTCCGGCCGTTCTACGCCCTGCCGGCCATCGCCCTCCTGCTCCTCCTCGATCGCGGCGACGACCGCCGCACGCGCCGGGAGCGGCTCGGGACGGTGTTCGCCGGGGGCCTCATGGGCGTCGCCTTCACACTGTGGAACTACGCGATCGACTACGTGGGCGCCGGGCTGGCGACCGTGCTCGGCAACACACAGGTGGTCTTCGTCGGGCTGTTCGCCTGGTGGGTCTTCCGCGAGCGGCCGCCGCGGGCGACCGTGCTGGCGGTGCCGCTCGTCCTCGGCGGCGTGGTGCTGTCGACCGGCGTGGGCCGCCCCGACGCCTACGGCAACGACCCGCTCCTCGGCGTCGTCTACGGGATCTTCAACGCGATCTCCTACGCCGCCTTCCTGCTGATCTTCCGGCGCACGGCCCGCAGCGTGACGCGCCCCTGGGGCGCGCTGTTCGACGCCTCCGTGGGCGCCGCCGTCGTCACGCTGGCGCTGGGGGTGCTCACCGATCCCGCCTTCGACCTGCGGCCGGTGTGGCCCGCCCACGGCTGGCTGCTGGCGCTGGCGGTCGGATCGCAGACGCTCGCCTGGGGCGCGATCCTGGCGGTGCTGCCGCGCCTGCCGGCGCTCGACACGTCCGTCATCCTGCTGGTGCAGCCCGTGCTGACCGTCGTGTGGGGGGCCTGGCTGTTCGCCGAGCGGCCGTCGCCGTGGCAGTGGGCGGGCGTGGCCTCGGTGCTCGCCGGGATCGCGGTGGTGGTGCTCGCCGGCGCGCTCGGCCGGGCGCGCCGGCGGCCGGGAGGTCGTGCGGCTTGATCGCCCGCCGCGTCGCTGGCCGGTGCGTCGCCGGCCGCCCCC
>JAHYJQ010000114.1 GCA_019429025.1 Trueperaceae bacterium
GAGGGCGGCGGCGCGCTCCTCGGCGGGGTGCTGCCGAGGGCGGCGACCGCGGGCCCGGCGCCCGCGGGCCCGGCGCCCGCGTGACCGCGGCCCATCGATGGTTCATGCGCAAACGGATCGCGAACGCAGCGCCAACCGATCCACGACGGGCGGGGGCGAGCCTTGGGGCGTGGTTGCCTCGCGCGACCGCCCCGAGTTCGCTGGCCGTTTCGCCGTCCACGGTGCTGCGGGCGCGCGCGGCGGTCTGGCGCTGCCGATGCTCGTCGGCCTGCCCATCGGCACGACGGTGGAGGCCGCCTTCCACGACGCCGACCCGGCGTCGGGCGCCGCGCCCGTGACGACGCTCGCCATGACCGTCGGCGTCGACAGCGAGGCCGCCTTCGGCGAGGCCCTCGCCGACGCCCGGGCGGCCGCCGTTGACTGGGAGACGGCCTACCTGGTCGTCACCACGAGCGAGGTCCGCCGCACGATCGACCTGCCAGAGGACGGCGCCGCGGCCACGCCGGGCCGTCCCTGGGGCGCGAGCGCCCTGCGCCTGCCGCTGGTCGGCCTGGTCGAGGGTGACACGGTCACGGTCGAGCTCTGCGACGGCGACCCGGCCGATGGTGGCAATCTGCTCGAGACGCTGGCGTTCGCCTACGGCACCGACAGCGCGATCGGCTTCCGTGCGGCCGTCGAGATCGTCGTCGGCGGGCGCGCCTTCGTTGGATGGGCGTCAGGCCCGCAGCCAGCGCACGGCTTGGGTCGGGTCGCACGTGGCCCTGAGGGCGCACCAGCCGCAGGCCGTCGGCGCGCAGGCCAGCCGCCGGACGTAGCCGCGGTGCTCCAGCCGCGCGAGCTCGCGCTGCAGGTGGACCTCCGGCACCTCGAGGCGGCGAGCGAGCTCGTCGACGGTGGCCGGGGCCGCCAGGGCGCGCAGGACCTCGACGCTCAGGGCCACAGCGCGTACACCCCCCACGCCAGCAGGTAGGCGATGGTCGTCTGGTACACGATCGAGAAGGCCATCCAGCGGGCGCCGAAGGCCTTGCGCAGGGCCGCGAGGGTGGCGATGCAGGGGACGTACAGCAGCAGGAACACCATGAACGCCATGGCGCCGGCGGTCGTGAGGGCGCCGGACAGCCGGGCCGTCAGCACGGAGTCGACCTCGTCGCCGCCGCCGAAGCCCCACAGCGAGGTCAGCGTGTCGCGCGCGGCCTCGAGCAGGCCGACGCCCAGGGCGCCGAGGCCGGCGAGGAAGCCGAGGGGCGCGGTCGCTTCGCCGCCCCCGACGAAGGTCAGCGCCATGCTGCCGATGGCGACCTCCTTGGCGACCGCGGCCGGGATGAGCGCGCCCACGATGCGCCAGTCGCCCAGCCCGAGGGGCGCGAACAGTGGCGCGAGCGCGCGCGCGACGACCTCGAAGAGGCTCGTTCCGCTGGGCAGCGTGACCTCGAGCAGCAGCCAGATGGCGCTCACGACCACGAGGATGGGCCCGCCCGCGCTCTGCAGGAAGGCGCGGGTGCGCGCCCACGCGAGCCGCAGGATGAGGCTGGCAGGCGGCCAGCGGTAGCTCGGGAGCTCCAACGCGCCGCTCCCCTCGGGTGTGCGAAGGAGCCGCCGGAACAGGAGCGCGGAGGCGATCGCGACGGCGAAGCCGAGGAGGTAGAGGCCGGTCACGACGACGGCGGCGTACGCCGGCACGAAGGCCGCGGCCATGAGGACGAAGACCGGCAGGCGCGCGCTGCAGGAGATCGACGGCAGCGCCAGCGCCACCCGCAGGCGGTCGCCGCGCTCCTCGAGCGTGCGCGTGGCCTGGACCGCCGGCACGGTGCAGCCGATCGACAGCACCATGGGCAGGACGGCGCGCCCGGGCAGCCCGATGGCGCGCATGAGGCCGTCGGCGAGGTACGCGACCCGGGCGAGGATGCCCGCGTTCTCCAGGAACCCGAGGAGGACGTAGAGCACGAAGAGCACGGGCACGAACGAGACGACGGTCCCGACGCCCTCGATGAGGGCTCCCGAGAGGAAGCTCGCGACCAGGGCCGGCAGCGGCAGCGCCGCCACCCAGCCGGCGAGGACCTCCTGCACGAGCCCGAAGTAGTCGATCCAGGGGGTGGAGACGGCGAAGGTCAGGTGGAAGGTGAGGGCGAGGCCCGCGACGAGCGCCAACGGCCCGACGACGGGGTGCAGCACGATGCGGTCGACGCGCTCGCTGGGGTCGGGGCGGCGGGTGCGCTCGAGGGTCGCGCCGGTCGCCAGCGCCACCGCGGCGCGGTGGCGCGCCTCCGCGATCGCCAGGAACGGATCGATGCCGGCGGCGTCGAGCGCCGCCCGTTCGGTGGCCGCGACGGCGCGCGCGCCCGGGGCGTCGGTCACCTCGGCGGCGAGGGTCGCGAGGGCGTGCCAACGGCTGGCGACGGTGGGCGCGAGGCGCGCGGCCGCGTCGGCGATGGCGTCGGGGTAGGGGATCGTGACCGGGGTCGCGCGGGCGCCCTCGGAGGCGTCAACCAGCCTCCCAGCGCCGTGGCGGCGGTGGTCGGGCAGCGCCACGACGGGCACGCCGACGGCCGTCTCGAGCGCGTCCGGGGCGAGCCCGACGCCGCGCTCGGCGGCCTGCTCGACGAGGTTCAGGGCCACCACCATCGGGCGGCCGAGCTCGGTCAACTCGAGCGTGAGGGTCAGGTCGCGGGCGAGGTGCGTCGCGTCGACCACGTTGACGATGAGCGCGTCGGGGTGGGCCATGAGGGCCGGGAGGACGACGTCCTCCTCGGAGCTGGTGCCGGCCAGGGCGTAGGCGCCGGGGAGGTCGACGAGGGTCACGGGCGTGCCCCGGATGCGGGTGGTCGCGCTGGCGACCTCGACCGTCGTACCGCTCCAGTTGCCGACCTGCAGCTGGCTGCCGGCGATGGCGTTGATCAGGCTGCTCTTGCCGACGTTGGGGGTGCCGACCAGGCACCAGGTCGTCGCGGCCTCGTGGGGCGCGACGACGGCCGTACCGCTGTGCTTGGCGCCGGCCTTGGCGCCGTTCGCGTCACACCGTGGGCAGGACATGGGCGTCGTCCGCCGGGGCCGGGCGGGCGGGCGCGGGGTGGCTGGCCGCGTCGCCGACCTCGACGATGACGTCCCGTGCCTCGCAGGCGCGCAGCATGAGGTGGACGGTGCCCGCCCGCAACTCGAGCGGCCCGTTGCCGGGCGCGCGGCCGAGGACGGCGAGCTCGGCGCTGGGGCGCAACCCGAGTGCCATGAGGCGGCGCTGGAGCCGGGGCGCCCCGGCCAGGCTGACCACGCGGCCGCAGCCGCCGCGACCGAGGTCGCTGAGGGGGCACACGACGCAGCAGGGGGCCCCTGGCGCCGTGGCACAGGCCGGCGCGCCGTCGGCCCGGCTGGCGGTTGCCATCGCGACGCCGGCGGCCGCTTGGGCAGTGTCGGGCGAGGCCACGGAATCCCCAGTTGCGAGGTCGGGTTTCACGTCGCTAGCATCGCGCTCGTGCCCGAGGGCGGGACAGGGACATCCCGCCCACGGAACGAAGCGCGCGGACCGCCGGTGAGGGCGGCCCGCGCGCGGTCCTGGAGGGGGATCAGGCGTCGGTCAGAACGGGTCGGACGGCCGGTGCATGCCGCTGACGTCCCAGCCGAGGTCGGCGATCGAGTCGTGCAGCAGCTGGATGATGTACTGGCTGTTGTGGGCGTAGCCGCCGGTGTCCTTCTTGGCGTACTGGTAGTTGTAGGCGGCGCGCAGCAGGCGCGGGGTCCAGGTGGCGTACATGTTGCCCCGGTTGATCTCCTCGGGGTCGGCCACGCCGTTGCCGTTGGCGTCGATGTAGAAGTACGGGTGGGCGGCGCTGCTGTACACGATCGGCGTGCCGACGACGTCGCGGGCGTAGGCCTGCATCGCCTCGTTCAGCATGTTCACCATGGCGTAGATCTCGTAGTAGGTGCCGACGCTCTCGTCGCCGTCGCCGTCGAAGTCACCGGGGAACTCGCGGATGTCGCGCAGGTCGGCCACCGTCGCCACGCCGGCGTGGCAGTCGGAGCAGGTGCTCACGATGTCGATCTGCTGGTTGTGCGGGTCGTGGCACTGGGTGCAGGTGCCGACGTCCGGGTCGTGCGGCCAGAAGCCGACGTAGTCCTGGCCGGCGTACTGGTAGCCGCCCATCGCCTCGCCGCCGAAGCGCGAGGCCGCGGCCGAGAAGTAGTGGACGTTGATGAAGCCGAGGCGGTCGGAGACCACGTCGTCCTCGATCGCGCCGATGCGTGCGTCGACGGTGCCCGTGGAGGCGCGGCCCTGGTGGCACACGGCGCACAGGTTGTCGCCGGAGGTGCCGAAGCTGAGGTCGGCGCCGCTCGGGAAGCGCACGCTGGCGATCTCGAGCAGGCCGAAGTCGTCTTCGGCGACGTGGCAGGTGGTGCACTGCATGCCCTGCGTGGGCGCGTGCGCGATCTGCACGCCGTTGGCGACGAAGAAGGGGAGACCGCCGCCGGCGTGGCAGGTGGAGCAGGTGGCGGGCACGGCGCCGGCGCCGTCCCAGTAGCGCCAAGCCTGGCTGGCGGCGTCGAAGTGCCCGGCGTCGTCGCGGTGCAGCCGCTCGATGACGCCGAGGTCGACGACCTGTGTCAGGGCGAGCGCGTCACGCAGGGAGGCGACGTCGAGGCCGCCGGCGCTGGCCAGGAACTCGCCCGCCGGCTCGTCGCCGGGTCGCGTCAGGGCCATCGTGTTCGCCCCGAGCGCGCCGGCGAGGTCCTCGATGCTGTCGTACACGATCTGGATGAGGTACTTGGCGTTATGGGCGTAACCGCCGGGGTCCTTCTTGGCGACCTGGTAGTTGTAGGCGGCCGCCAGCAGGCGCGGGGTGAAGGTGTTGTAGGCGTTCGCGCGGGTCTGCTCTTCGCGCGAGATCTGGCCGTCGCCGTCGAGGTCGAAGAAGTAGTAGGGGTTGCCGTCGGCGTAGCCGATCGGGCGACCCACGACGTCGGCCGCGTACTGCTGGATCAGGCCGAACAGGATCGAGCGGAGGTTGGACAACTCGTAGTAGATGCCAGTCGTGATGTCGCCGTCGCCGTCGTAGTCGACGAAGGAGCCGGGCATGCGGATGTCCTTGAGATCGGCGACCGTCTCGACGCCCGTGTGGCAGGTGGCGCAGCTGGCGGCGTCGAGCTGCAGGCTGTGCGGGTCGTGGCAGGTCTGGCAGGTGGCGAACTCGCTGACGTGCTCGAAGCGCGGCTCGTAACGCTTGCCGGGGTACTCGAACCCGCCGCCGGCGTCGGCGCCGTAGAGGGTGGCGGCCGCGGCGTAGTAGTGGATGTTCAGGAAGCCCTGGGCGTCCATGACCGCGTCATGATCCACGCCCGCGCGCTCGATGGCACCGGCGACGCTGACGCCACTCTGGCGGCCCTGATGGCACTCCATGCAGACGGCCTCGCGGCCGAGGCCGGTCAGCAGCTCGCCGGAGGGCATGACGACCTCGGCCTTGGCGACCGTGACGTCGTTGTGGCAGGTGGTGCACTGCAGGATGCCGGGCGCGGCAGGCTCGTCGACCACGCCGGCCTGCGAGCCATCGAGGCCGATGAAGTCGTGGAAGCCCTGGTTCGAGTGGCACTTCGCGCAGGTGGTCGGCACGGCCAGGGGATCGGTGCTGTTCCAATAGGTGAACGAGAGCGAGGTCAGGTCGGCGTGCGGGCTGCGGACCCAGGCGTCGAAGAAGGGGATCTCGAGCTGGTCGTACGTGAGGATGGGCGCCTGGGCTTGGGCGCTTGCCGTCAGGCCCGCCGGCGACCCTCCGGTGTTGGCCGCGATCATGCCGATCCCGACCGCGAGCACGACGAATACGGGAAGGAATGCGATGGGCCTCATCCGACGTCACCTCCGAGCTCTCCGGTGCCCGCCCGCCCGCCCGGCACGGGCGACGCGAGGCTTCGGATCCAGCTTCCTTGATGAGTTTAGCATGAGTGCTTGGCGAGCGGGTGGTGAGAACGTCCCGTGGGGCTACCAGGCGTACGCCTTCGGCGCCTCGCCGCCGGGGCCCGGGAAGATCTCGTCGAGCGCCGTCAGCGTCGCCTCGTCGAGGGTGATCTCGGTGGCGCGCACGGCGCTCTCGAGCTGCTCGATCGTGCGCGGGCCGATGATCGGCGCGGTGACGACCGGGTTGTGCAGCAGCCACGCCAGGGCCACCGTCGCCGGCGCCTCGCCGATCTCGCGGCACAGCGCCTCGTAGCGCTCGAGCTGCGGGCGCTTCGCCTCGATCTGCTTCTGGACGCCCTCGGACACGCGCCGGCCGGCGTCGAGCTTCTCCAGGACGCCGCCGAGCAGGCCGCCGCCCAGCGGGCTCCAGGGGATGAGCCCCAGGCCGTAGTGGCGGCAGGCGGGGATGACCTCGAGCTCGATCATGCGGTTGTCGAGGTGGTAGATGCTCTGCTCGCTCGCCAGGCCCGTCAGCCCGCGCCGCGCGGCCTCCTGGCAGGCGGTGGCGATGTCCCAACCGGCGAAGTTCGAGGAGCCGACGTAGACCACCGAGCCCTGCTTGACCAGCGCGTCGAACGCCTGCCAGGTCTCGTCCCACGGGCAGTCACGGTCGATGTGGTGCATCTGGTAGAGGTCGATGACGTCGGTCTGCAGGCGCCGCAGGCTGCCCTCGCAGTGCTTGCGGATCTTGTAGGCCGACAGGCTGCGGCCGTCGGTGTTCGGCTCCGCGCGGTCGTTCTTGCCGTTCGCGGGGTTGAACACCTTCGTCGCCAGCACCACCGCGTCGCGGCGGCCGTCCCCGAGCGCGAACCAGTTGCCCAGGATGCGCTCCGTGTGACCGTGCTCGACGGCCCAGCCGTACACGTCGGCGGTGTCGAAGAAGTTGATGCCGAGCTCGAGCGCCCGGTCCATGATCGCGAAGGACTCGTTCTGGCTGGTATGCCAGCCGAAGTTCATCGTGCCGAGGCAGAGGTCGCTGACGAGGACGCCGTGCTTGCCGAGGCGCTTGTGGCCGATGCTCATGGCGGGCTCCTTCCGAGTCCGTGGAGGCGTGCGTCAAGGATACGCCCGACCCGGCGACGCGTGCCCCACGGGCGCCGCCGTGCGCGCCGCCTGGGCGGACCCGACCGAGCTCGGCCGCGCGTTCGTGTGGCTCGCCTGCCAGCCGCCCGAGCGCTTTTCGGGCCTGCGGTTCGACGCCGGGCCCGCTACTCGGCCGCCGCCTCGTCCCATGCGTCGAGGAACGCGTGCCACGTGGCCTCGGCCTCGCTCAGCGGCGTTCCCAGGTTGCGCTCGAAGCTCGCCAGCACCGCGGCGGCGTCCTGCGCGCGGTTGGCCTCCTCGAAGAACGCTTGGAAGGCCGCGATCCGTGCTGGGTCGCCGGTCCCCGGCCCGAGTAGGAAGGTGACGAAGGAGCCCGCGGCCGGGTAGGTGATGCCGTCCGGCAGGGCGTTGAAGGCCTGGTTGCCGTGCGCCAGCGGCGTGAGGGCCGGTAGCTCGCCCCGCTCGCGGGCCTCCCGGGCGTTGCCGTGGACCGTCTTTCCGTACCAGGCGCCGAGGCGTGGCGGCAGCCCGCGCTCGGCGAGCGTCGCCGCGTCGAAGTAGACCTCGGGCCACGTGTAGGTCATGGCGACGCCCTCCATCCAGAAGCTCGCCAGCCTCAGGGGGCGCTCGATGGGCGTCGCCAGCAGGTGCATGACCTCGTGGGCGTCGGCGGCGTGGACGCTGACGGTCGCGTCGTGCGCCAGGATCGCCCGGCCGTTGGTGTCCCAGCCCGTGAGCGCGCGCAGCGTCTCGCGGTCGGGGAAGGCGTAGGTGTCGATGCGCTCGGGCATGCGCCAGGTCGGACCGACCTCGCCCAGGAAGCGCAGCAAGCGCTCGCTGGCGGGTTCGGCCGGCTCGCCGTAGGTGGCGCCGACGAGCGTGAGGTAGCGCAGCTCGGTCCCGTGGACGGCGCCGCCGGCGGCGACCTCCCAGTCGCCGCGGGGGAGCCGGTCGTGCGCTCCGGGGGTGCAGGCGGCGAGGGCGGCGACGCAGTAGAGCGTGAGGACGGTGGCGAGGGTGCGGCGCGAGTTCATCCGGCCTCCTTCCCGGCCTCCGGACGCCGACGCGGCCGGGCCGTGGCGGGGGCGCCCCGGCCGTGCGTCCCCGCCATGCGACGCGTGGGCCTCACGGCCCGAAGCGCTCCGCCAGCCATGCCGTGATGGCATCGGGCAGGTCGGGCAGGAAGGCCATCTCCAGGCGCAGGTACTCGTCGAGCGTGCCCGTCTCCGCCCGCTGGAACAGGTGGTTGGCCTCCGGCAGCACCACGACGGTGACGTCGTCGTTGCCGGCCGCGGCCAGCGCGGCCTCGAAGGCCGGCAGGTTCTCGTCGAGGTCGACCTGCGCGTCGAGCGCCGCGAAGACCCCGAGGACGGGCACCGTGACCCGCGACCAGTCGTCGGCGGGGTCGTAGGTGAGGAAGAAGCGCATCCAGGGCGCCTGGAACGCCGCCGCCCCCGCGGCCGCCTGCTGGGCGACGAAGGCGTCGACGTCGGGGATCTGCGCCCGCGTCGCGGCTGGCAGCGCGGCCACCTGGGCGGCCGTCACCTCGGCGAGGAACGCCTCGAGGCCGTCCCAGTCCTCGGCCAGCGCCAGCTCCACTACCCGCGTCTGCTGCGCGACGGCCTCGGCCACCTGCTCGGGGGGCATCCCGCTATCGGCCGAGATGCGCGCGACCTGCGAGATCACGACCTCCGTGTAGGGCAGCGCCGTCGGCGCCATGGCGATGACGAACGCCACCTCGGGCGCGCGGGCGCCGACCATCGCGACCAGGGAACCGCCCTCGGAGTGACCGAGGATGCCGACGCGCTGCGGATCGACGTCCGGTCTGGAGGCCAGGTAGCGGACGGCCGCCCCGAGGTCGTCGGCCAGGTCGGCCGACGTGGCGCTCGCGTGGTCGCCGGTCGAGGCGCCGACGCCGCGCTCGTCCCACCGCAGGACGGCGAAGCCGGCGCGGGTGAGGTGATCGGCGAGCCAGCGCAGCGGCGCGTAGCCGGGCAGCGCCGGGTTGGCGCCGTCGCGGTCCTGGGCGCCGGAGCCGCTCACCAGCGCCACGGCCGGGTGCGGCCCCGGGGTCTCGGGGAGCGACAGCACGCCCGCCAGCGTCACGCCCGCCGAACCGAACGCCACCTCCTCGAGCGCGTAGGGCAGGTCGGCCGGGTCGATCGCCTCGGGTTCGGCGATCAGCACCTCGAGGCCGAGGAGGATCTCGTTGACGGCCGCGTTGACCCCCTGCGCGTACGCCGGTTGCGTCGCCTGGACCAGCATGAGGACGGTGTAGCCGCCGCGCTCGAGGCTGATGGCCGCGACGAGGTCGTCGCCGACGACGTACAGGCGCTGCGTCCAGACCACGTCGGGCAGCGCGACCGGTGTCGCCTGCAGCGGCGCGGCGGCGAAGGCGGCGTCGAGCGACGGATCGACCAGGATCGCCAGCGCGGCCGCGACGACGTCCATCTCTGCGCCGATCGGCGCCAGCAGGTGGATGACCCCGTCGGAGGAGGTCGGGCGCGCGAGGGTGGCGACGTCGGGGGTGGCCTCCACGGTCCAGCCCGCTGGGACGGGCGCGGTGTAGCGGCCCTGCGGGTCGGCGTAGCGACCCTCCTGGCCGAACGCCGAGCCGACCAGCAGGGCGAGGACGAGGGCGGTGGCGAGCTGACGGGTCATGACGTGCCTCCTTGCGCTGCGGGCGCCGGGGCGTCCGCGGGGTTCAGAACTCCTGGCGCCGCACGCGCCAGACGGCCAGCGCGAGGAACGCGACGATCCACAGGGG
>JAHYJQ010000115.1 GCA_019429025.1 Trueperaceae bacterium
GGTGGCGAAGGTGAAGGCGTCGGGGCGCAACAGGCGGCCGGCCCGGGTGCGGCCGCCCGCGGCCAGTGGCCACCCGCCGAGGTCGCGGGTGTTGACCGTGCCCTCGAGGTCGACGTGCAGGGGGGCCCGCCTCACGGGCCGCAGCTCCTGGCAGGGCACGCGTCCGCGTCGCCGCACCCGAGCCACGGCAGGGCCTCCTCGAATCCAGCCGTGGCGAACACGACGTCACGCGCCGCCGCCTCGTCGCCGTCGGGGGTCAAGGTGACGCGCAGCGCGTCACCCGCCGTGAGCACGGCGATCAGGCGTCCGGCGCCCACCTCGCCCAGGACGAGGCCGCCGTCGCCGGGCCCCAGGGGGCCGGTGGTCAGGATCCCCGAGACGGCGTCGGCGAAGCTCACTGTGTAGGTGGGCGCGTCGAGGGTGGGGAACACCAGGCGCATCTCCAGGGCGTCGCCCTCACCCGAGCAGGCGACCCACAGCGCGCTGCCGTCGGCGCACGTCGCGAGCCACGCGCCGGCGACCAGCGTCCAGCCTCCGATGACGAAGGGCTCGCCGCCGTAGGTCCGGTCATCGCCGGGGAGCTCCGGGCACGCTGCTTCCGTCTGGCCGAGGCCAAGCCCCGACACGGCCAGGAGCGCGACCAGGAACCATCGTCGACCCTGCAGCACGAGGTCACCTCGCGCCGGCCGTCCGGCCCTTGGCGCTGGCTGCAGGATAGCCGGCACGTCCCCGGCACGTGTCCCCGGCAAGTGTCCCTGGCGCGAATTCCTGCCTCGTGCGACCGTGAACCAACGTCGCTCATCGCGTCCCGCTAGCTCCTTCCGGGGTCGCCGCCACCCGCAGCCTCGCGTTCCTCACGTGGAGACAGAGACGCCCAACATGCGCATCGTGACGATGACCGCCGCGCTCCTCATCTTCTGGAACGTCGTGGTGCCGCCGGAGGGGTGGGTCGACGTGCTCGTCGGGACGGTCGCATCGCTCGCGCTCGCCGTCTGGGCCGCCCGGTTCCTGTGGCCCCACGCCGGCCCCCACCACTCCTCGCTCCACATGGCCCGCATCCCGGGGTTCGCGTTGCTGACCGCCAAGCGCATCGTCATCGCGGCCGCGCAGGTGCTGCGCATCGTCATGGACCCCCGCCTGCCGATCGAGCCCTTCGTCGTGCGGCAGACGGTGCACTTCGACGAGGAGGCCGCCCGGGTCGTGTACGCCAACGCCATCACCATCACGCCGGGCACCTTGACCCTCGACGTGGACGGCGACGCCGTCACCGTCCACGCGCTCGGCCCGGAACTGGCGCGCGACGTCGTCGACGGCACCCTGGCGCGCGACGTCGCCCGCCTCTTCGAGCGGCGGCAGCCGTCGTGACGACGCTCCTGTGGCTCGCCGCGATCGCGCTGCTGCTCATGGCGTTCGCCTGCCTGTGGCGGGCGGATGCCGGACCGACGATCCAGGACCGCATCCTCGCCGTCAACGTGGCGGGCACCAAGACGCTGGTCGTGCTCGTGTTGCTGGCCACGATCGCCGGGCACGACTTCCTCATCGACGTGGCGATCGTCCTGGGGCTCCTCAACCTCATCATCACGCTGGCGGCCACCCGCTTCATCGAGAGCGGCCGCCTGAGCAGCGAGTCGCCGGCGATCCACGAACGGCCTCTGGGTGGGGAGGGTGGGTCGTGACGCTGGTCCTGAACGTTCTCAGCGTCGCCCTCATCCTGGTGGGCCTGACCTTCGTGCTCGGGGGCACCGTCGGCCTCGTGCGCTTGCCCGACCTCTTCTCGCGCGCCCACGCGGCCAGCAAGTGCGACTCGGTCGGTGCCGGCTCGATCCTGTTGGCGCTGGCGCTGCAGGGCGGCCTCGCCTTCGGCGACCTGAAGATCGTGTTGCTCGTGTTGCTCGCGCTGGTGTCGGCGCCGACCACGGCGCACGCGCTGGCGCGCGCCGGCTACCGCACCGGGCTCCGGGCCTGGACCCGGCCGGAGAGGGAAGACGCGTGAGCGACCTCTTCGACATCGTCATGCTGGCGCTGCTGATCGCCACCGCCATCACCGTGGCGCGCGCGCGCGACCTGCTGGCGGCCGTCGTCATCTTCTCGATGTACAGCCTGACGATGACGCTGGTGTGGCAGCACCGCGGCGCACCGGACGTCGCGATGACCGAGGCGGCCGTCGGCGCCGGCGTCACCACCGTCCTGTTCCTCATCACGATCGCGCGCACGACGAGGCGCGAGAAGCCATGAGGCCGTGGCCGCTGCTCCTGGTGCTGCTGGTGGCGCTGCCGCTCGTCGCCGGCGTGGCGACGCTGCCGCCACACGACGCGCCGGACGCCCCGATCCACACCCAGGTCGGCGCCCGCTACCTCGAGCGCGGGGTCGCCGAGACCGGCATGAAGAACCTGGTCACGGCGGTGCTCCTCAACTACCGCGGCTTCGACACCTTCATCGAGGTCGTCGTCATCTTCACCGCGCTGGCCGCGGTCCTGGCGCTGCCGAAAGGCAGCGCACCGGTGCCGAAAGGCAGCGCGCCGGTGCCGAAAGGCAGCGCGCCGGTGCCGAAAGGCAGCGCGCCGGTGCCGAAAGGCGGCCCGCAGGCGCCGGAGCCAGCGGCCGGGTCGGCGGCGCGCGCCGCGCGAGCGCGCGAGGAAGAGCGCCCGGAGGTCGCCTCCGACGTCCCCGTCAGCCCCGTCGTCCGCTTCGTCGTGCGGCTGCTGGCGCCGTTCATCGCGATGTTCGCCGTCGCCATGCTGTTCCGCGGTCACATCACGCCCGGCGGGGGGTTCCAGGCCGCCGCGGTCTTCGCCGCCGTCTTCATCGCCTTGGGCCTCGCCCTCGGCCAGGCCCGCGCGGCGCGGCTGGTGCCCGTCGACTGGCGCCCGTGGCTGCAGGGCGTGGCGCCGCTCGCCTTCGCGCTCGTCGCCTGGATCGGCTGGCGGCTCACGGGCGCGTTCCTCGGCTACCCCAGCGACGACCACACGGCGCAGGAGGCGATGGGCTTCGTGCTCGAGGTCGCCATCGCCGTCGGCGGCGGCGTCATCCTGGCGCGCGTCTTCCTCGAGATGGAGACCTGAATGCTGCTCTTCGGGCTCGACCTCGACTACGTGGCGGTCGTCATGCTCTTCTGCGTCGGCCTCTACATGCTGGTCGCCAAGAGCAACCTGCTCAAGAAGCTGCTGGGCCTCAACGTCATGGAGACGGCGGTGTTCGCGTTCATCGTCACCGCCGGGATGGTCGAGGGCGGTGACCCGCCGATCATGGTGGCCGGCACCAGCGCCCCCTTCGCCAGCCCCATCCCGCACGCGATGGTGCTGACCGGCATCGTCGTGGCCGTCAGCGTGACCGCCGTCGCGCTGGCGCTGATCGTGCAGATCCACGCGCACTTCGGCACGATCGAGATCGACGAGCTCAAGGAGCTGCCGTGACGGGCCCTTGGGCCGAGGCGCTGCCGTGGGTGATCGCGCTGCCCCTCGTCGGCGCCGCGCTCACGCCGGCGGTCGCCGTCCGCCGCCCCCGGGCGGCCGGCTTCTGGGCCTGGGGCGTGCTGCTGGTCACCGCGGTCCTCGCCGCGGGCCTCGTGTCCGAGCTCCTCGCCCGCGGCCCCTTCTCCTACGAGCTCGGCGGCTGGCCTGCCGCCTACGGCATCGAGTTGCGCTTCGATCACTTCAGCGCCTGGGTGCTGCCGCTGGCGTTGCTGTTCGTCGTCATCGTGCCGTTCTCCTGGCGCTACCTCGACCACGTCATGCCCGACGAGCGGCGGCCGCCGTTCTACGCGCTGCTGCTGTTGAACGCCGGGGGCATGATCGGCTTCTGCGTCACCGGCGACCTCTTCAACCTGTTCGTCTTCACCGAGGTCGTGTCGCTGTCGAGCTACGCCCTGGTGGCGGTCGGCGGACGCGGCCTGGCCGCGTTCGCGGCCCTCAAGTACCTCTTCATCGGCGCCGTGTCGTCGCTCCTCATGCTCTTCGCGACGGCGCAGCTGTTCGTGCTGACCGGCAGCCTCAACATGGCGGAAGTCTCCCTGCGGCTCGCTGAGGTCGGCGGCGGCACCGCGGTGATGGTCGCTTTCGCGGCCTACGCCGTCTCGTTCATGGTCAAGGCGGCGATGTTCCCGGTCCACGTGTGGCTGCCCGACGCGCACGCGATCGCCCCGAGCCCCGTCAGCGCCGTGCTCTCGGGGATGGTCGTCAAGGTCGGCATCGTCGGGATGCTGCGGGTCTACCAGATCTACTACGGCGCCGAGGTGCTCGAGCTCGGGGCGTTCAACCTGGCGCTGGTGTGGTTGGGCGCGGTCTCGATCGTCATGGGCGCGTTCTTCGCCATCTTCCAGGACGACATCAAGCTCATGCTCGCCTACTCGACGATCTCGAACATCGGCTACATCGTGTTGGGCCTGGGCCTGGCGTCGCCCTACGCGGTCATCGGCGCCTCGGTGCACGTGTTCAACCACGCCCTCATCAAGGCGACCCTTTTCCTCGCCGCCGGCTCGATCATCCACCAGACCGGCTTCCGCACCCTGTCCGACCTGCGCGGCGTGGCCCGCGCGATGCCGCAGACCTCGGCCGCGATGGCGATCGGCGCGGTGTCGATCGTCGGGCTGCCGCCCACGGCCGGCTTCGTGTGCAAGTGGTACATCGCCCTCGGCGCGTTCGAGGCCAACCAGGCGCCGTTCGGCTTCGCGCTCGTGTTCGGCGCGCTATTCATCTTCATCTACTACATCCGCATGCTCAACGCGTTCTACTTCCAGAAGCCGGTGCACGCGGCCGTCGCGCAGGCGAGCGAGACGCCCTGGTCGATGCGCGGGCCGGTGGTGCTGCTCGCGTCCCTGTGCCTCATCCTCGGGGTGCTCGGGGGCATCCCGCTGACCTTCGTCGAGCCCGCGGTCCTCGATCTGCTGCCGCTCTGGGGGCCGTGACGTGGAGGTCGTCGACGTCCGGCCGATCCTGGCGCCGTTCGTGTCGTTCCTCTGCGCCGGCCTGGTGTTCGGTTTCGGCCGCAGCATCTTCTGGCGCCGCTTCTTCACCTTCCTGGCGGCCTTCATCAAGGTGGCGCTGGTCCTCTCCATGCTGCCCGGGACGCTGCAGGGCGTCGTGTACGTCTACCAGTTCGTCGAGTTCACCCCCGGCATCGGCATCGGTTTCCGGGCGGACGCCTACGGCATGTTCTTCGCGCTCGTCTCGTCGACGCTGTGGGTGTTCACCACGATCTACGCGATCGGCTACATGCGGGGCGACAGGGACCGCGTGCGCTTCTTCGGCTTCTTCGCCCTGTGCGTCTCCACCACGGTCGGCGTCGCGTTCGCCGAGAACCTGCTGACCTTCTTCCTGTTCTACGAGACGCTGACGCTCTGCACCTACCCGCTGGTCGTCCACGCGGAGACGCCCGAGGCGCTGCGGGCCGGCCGCATCTACCTGACGTACACCCTCATCGGGGGCGGCTTCGCGCTGGTCGGCGCGGTGATGACGCTCAACGCCGCCGGCACCCTGACCTTGGCGCAGCCCGGCATCCTCGGCCTGGAGAGCGGCGTCGCGACGCTGGCGGTCATCTTCCTGTGCCTGATCATCGGCTTCGGCGTCAAGGCCGCGATCATGCCGCTGCACGGCTGGCTGCCGATCGCGATGGTCGCGCCCACGCCGGTCAGCGCGCTGCTGCACGCCGTCGCGGTGGTGAAGGTCGGCGCCTTCGGGGTCACCCGCGTCATCTACAACGTGTTCGGCGTCGAGCTCCTGCAGCAGCTCGGCTTCGCGACGCCGCTGGCCCTGCTGGCGGGCTTCACGATCGTGGCCGCCTCGACGATCGCCCTCACGCAGGACCATCTCAAGCGCCGCCTCGCCTACTCGACGATCAGCCAGCTCTCGTACATCGTCCTCGGGGCCGCGCTGCTCACCCCGCTGGCCGCGACGGCCGCCGTCCTGCACATCGCCAACCAGGCGTTCGCCAAGATCACCATGTTCTTCGTGGTCGGGGCCATCACCCGCACCACGGGAAAGAAGTACGTCAGCGAGATCGACGGCATCGCCGCGCGCATGCCCTGGAGCATGGCGGCCTTCACGATCGCGTCGCTGTCGTTCGTCGGGGTGCCGCTGACCGCCGGCTTCATCACCAAGTGGTACCTCGCGCTGGGCGCGCTGCAAGCGGACGCCTGGTGGTTCGTGCTGGTGCTGATCGCCAGCTCGCTGCTCAACGCCGGGTACTTCTTCCCGATCCTGCACCGCGCCTACTTCCGGCCGGCCAAGGAGCCGTGGCCGCCGCTGGAGCCGGGACGCCGGTTCGAGATGCCGAAGACGCTGCTGATCCCGATCGTCATCTGCGCGGCGTACGTGCTGCTGCTCGGTGTGACCGCCGAGGTGCCCGGGATGCCGTTCTCGGTCGCGCAGGTGGCGGTGGAGGGCTTCTTCGCGCCGCCGGGGATCGGTCCGTGACCCCCGACGTCGCCCTCGTGGGCGGCCCGGTCGCCGTGAGTTCCTGGTGGCCCGGGGTGGCGGTCGCCCTGCCGCTCGTCGGCGTCGCCGCCGTCTCCGCGGGATGCCTGACCGACCGCTGGCGCGTCGTCGCGCTGGTGGTGCCCGCCGTCGCCGCCCTCGCGGTCGCCCTGGTGCTCGTTGGCGACGTCCTGGCCGGCCGCCTGCCGGAGCTCTTCGTGCTGCGCATGACGCCGACGCTGTGGATGGTGCTGCGCGTTGACGCGCCCGGCGCCCTCTACGGGGCCACGGTGGCAGCCCTGGGTCTGCTGGCCCTGGTGTACTCGTTCGGCTACGTCCACCGCGGGCCGCGCTGGTCGCGCTACTTCGGCTTCCTGATGGCGTCGCTGGCGTGCACCCTGGGCGTGGCGTACGCGGGCAACCTGCTCACCTTCCTGATCTTCTACGAGGCGTTCTCGGTGCTGACCTACGCCCTCGTGGTCCACGAGCAGACGCCCGCGGCGATCCGGGCGGGCGCGAAGTACATCGCCTACATCCTCGTCGGCGGGAGCCTGGTGCTCGCGGGCATCCTGCTGACCTACTTCCTGGCGGGCGACCTGACCTTCGTGGCCGGCGGCTTCCTCGCCGCGGACGCCTCACACGGGCAGCTCCTCACGGCCTTCTGGTGCTTCGTCGCGGGCTTCGGCGTCAAGGCCGCCCTGGTGCCGCTGCACGGCTGGGTGCCCGATGCCCACCCGGCGGCGCCGGCGCCCTTCTCGGCGGTGCTCTCGGGCGTCATGGTCGCGGCCGGCGCGTTCGGCATCATGCGCGTCGCCTTCGACGTGTTCGGCGTCACGCTGGTCGGAGCGCTGGGCGTCGCGCCCTGGCTGACCGCGATCGCGGCCGTCACCGTGCTGGTGGGCGCGTTGCTGGCGCTCGGCCAGGAGGACCTGAAGCGGAGGCTGGCCTACTCGACGATCAGCCAGATGGGCTACCTGACCCTGGCCGTGTCGCTGCTCGGTGCCGGCGTGACGGCCGGGGCGCTCGTGCACCTGGTGCACCACGCGTTCCTCAAGGGCACGCTGTTCTTCTGCGCGGGCCTGTGGATCCACGCCGGCGGCGTCCGCCGCGTCGGCGAGCTGCGCGGCATGGGGGCCCGCATGCCGCTGACGGCGGCGGCCTTCACGCTGGCCGCCCTCGGCATGATCGGCGTGCCGCCCCTCTCGGGCTTCGTCAGCAAGTGGTGGCTGGGCGTGGGCATGCTCGAGGTGGACGCCGGAATCGCGCTGGCGGTGCTGCTGGCCGGCGCCCTCCTGGCCGCCGGGTACCTGCTGCCCGTCGTGTACGCCATGTACTTCGCGCCGTCCGGGACGGTCGCCGTGCGGGCCGGCCGCGAGGCGCCGGCGACGCTGCTCGCGCCGACCTTGGCCGCCGCGGCCCTGACGATCGTGTTCGGGCTCGGCTCGCACTACGCCGGCTTCCCGCTCCAGCTCGCGCAGGTCGCGACGGCCGCCTGGTTCGGTGGGGGTTGACGCGATGACGCATGCCGGTCCCGTGCTCGTGCTGCTGCTGCCGCTCGCCGCGGTCCCGCTGCTGTGGCTGGTGGGGCGCCTGGGCCGCAAGGCGATGGGCGCGCTGGTCGCCATCGCCGCCGCCGCGTCCTTCGCCGGCGTGGCCTCGCTGCTGCCCGCGGTGTTGGCGCACGGGCGGCTGACCATCCGCATCCCCGCAGTGCTCGGCGAGCTCGGCTTCGCCCTCGACGGCGTCGGCCTCATCTTCGCGCTCGTCACCACCTTCGTGTGGACCTGCGCCTCGCTCTACGCCACCGACTACCTGCACCACGACGGCAAGGAGCGCAGGTACCACCTGACCAGCCTGCTGACGCTGGCGGCGATGCTCGGCATCGTGGTCGCGGGCGACCTCATCACGCTGTACGTCTTCTTCGAGTGGCTGGGCCTGGCCGCCTACCTGTTCGTCGTGCACGTCGGCGGCAAGGCCGCCGAGCGCGCGGGCCTGAAGTACCTCGTGCTGACGCTCCTCGGCGGCTTCGCCGTCCTCACGGGCGCCCTCATCGTGCAGGGTCTCGGGGGCGGCGAGCTGGGCGTGGCGCTGGTCCTCGAGCCGGGTCGCGAGACGATGCGGCTGGTGGCGGCGGCGCTCCTGGTGCTCGGCTTCGGCGTCAAGGCCGGCGTGCTCGGCCTGCACATCTGGCTGCCCGACGCCCACACGGCGGCCCCCGCGCCGGCCAGCGCGCTGCTCTCGGGTCTGATGATCAAGGCCGGCGCCTACGGCATCCTGCGGACCGTGGGCGGCCTCTTCGCGGGCGGACCGGAGGCCTCGCCCGCGGTCTGGCTGCAGGCCGAGACGGTCGCTCTGGCCGTCCTGGGGCTGGGCAGCGCGACGATGCTCGCAGGCGTCGTCATGGCGCTGTGGCAGTTCGAGGCGAAGCGCCTGCTCGCCTACAGCAGCGTCAGCCAGATGGGCTTCATCCTCGTGGGCATCGGCTCGGCCGCCTACCTGGGCGAGAGCGGCGGCATCGGCTGGACGGGCACGCTGATGCACGTCGTCAACCACGCCCTGTTCAAGGGGCTGCTCTTCCTGGGGCTGGGGGCCGTGATCCACGCGACGGGCGTCGGCGACATGCGCCGGCTCGGCGGCCTGTGGCGGCGGATGCCGTGGACCTTCGCGTTCGTGCTGGTCGCGGCGGGCGGCATCGCCGGCGTCCCGGGCCTCAACGGCTTCGTCAGCAAGAGCGTGTTGCACCACGCCCTCGAGTACGCCGAGGGCCACCACCACCTGGCGGCGCTCGGCTGGGCCGAGCGCGTGTTCACCCTGACGACGATCGGCACGGCCGCCGCGCTGGTCAAGCTCGTGTCGCTGACCTTCCTCGGCAGGCCGCGCGCCGAGCTCGGCGGCCAGGTGCACGAGGCATCCTGGCGGATGCGGGCCGCGATGGCGGCCATGGGCGCCGCCGTCGTGACGCTGGGCCTCAGGCCGCAGCTGCTGGCGCCGCTGGTCGCCACCGCCCTCGAGGCTTTCGGCACGCCCGCGGGCGGCGTCGAGCGCTACCTGACGTCGCCGATCGGCCACGCCGGCGACCTCCGGGCCGCCGCCACGGCGCTCTCGCTCGGGGTCGCGGTGGCCTGGGCCGCGGCGCGCTGGCACGTCTTCGACCGCCAGCCTCCGATGTGGCTCTCGCTCGACCGGCTGATCGCGGCCGCGATCGCGGCGGGTGCGGCCGCGGTGCGCTGGGCGGCCGCCGAGCGCGATGCGCTC
>JAHYJQ010000116.1 GCA_019429025.1 Trueperaceae bacterium
CTGCAGGTCAGCTTCCCCGAGCTCGACGAGCGCCTCGACGTGCGCGTGATCGGCGCCAACCCGGACGTCGACTTGGCGCTGCTCGAGCTCGTCGCGCCCGAGCGCGCGCCCCGGACGCTGCCCATCCCGCTGGCGGCCGAGGGCGTGCGGGTCGGCCAGAAGGCCATCGCGATCGGCAACCCGTTCGGCCTCGCCAGCACCGTGACCAGCGGCATCGTCTCCGCGATCGGCCGCGAGCTGCCGTCGATCGGCCGCATCGAGGTGCCGATGATCCAGACCGACGCCGCCATCAACCCGGGCAACTCCGGCGGGCCGTTGCTCAACTCGCGCGGCGAACTCATCGGGATCAACACCGCGATCGTCGCGGGCGTCAACGTGGGCGGTCAGGCCGGCAACGTCGGCATCGGCTTCGCCGTGCCCGCCGAGTTGCTCGCTGAGGCGCTGCCCGCCCTCCAGGCCGGGGGCCTCAGCGGCCTCTCCGCGGCCGCCGAAGACCCCACGCGTCCGCGCCTCGGCGTCACGATCTTCCCGGTCGCCGCCTTCCCCGAGAGCGTGCGCGACGCGCTGAACATGCCCGACGAGGGCCTGGTCGTCCGCCAGGTCGCACCCGGCAGCGCGGCGGAAGACGCGGGCATCGAGGGTCCCAGCTTCACCGCCGAGGTCGACGGCGAGAGCTACCCGGCCGGCGGCGACGTGATCGTGGCGGCGGACGGACAGGCCGTGCCCCGCGCCGAGGACCTGCAGCGCATCGTCTTCGCCAAGAGCGCCGGCGACTCCGTCACCCTGGAGGTGTGGCGCAACGGCCGCACGCGCACGGTCGAGGTCGTGCTGACGGTGCCGCCCGCGGAGTGACCCCAGCCGGGTAGGCTGCGGCGCATGGCCTCCTCTCTCGACGCCGGCGACGCGGCCCTGGCCGCCTTCGACGCCGATCACACCGCCGTCGAGGGCATGCTCGACGACCTCGGCGGGCGGCTGCGGCTGCGGGTGCTGACGCGCGGCGCCGTGCCGCGAAGCGCGTGGCTGCGCACCGAGCCCCACCACGAGGAGCGCCTCACGCCGTTGCGCCGGGAGCGCGGGCCGGACGAGCGCGGCTGGACCAGCTGGGTCGCCGAGGCGCCGGTCGCGACGCACGAGGCCGTCACCCGCTACGCCTTCCGTTTCGTCTTCGGCGACCACCAGGCGTGGCTGGCGGCCGACGGCCTCCACCCGGGCGATCCCGACCCGCAGCAGCACTTCCGCCACGTCGCCGGCTACGCGCCGGCGGCGTGGACCTGGACGCAGGTCGTGTACCAGGTCTTCCCCGACCGCTTCCGCAACGGCGACCCGACGAACGACCCGCAGGGCGGCGCCTGGTCGGTCGACGGCCGGCCGATCGTGCGGCGCGGCTGGGACGAGCTGCCGACCCGCGGCATGGGGGCGCGGGAGTTCTTCGGCGGCGACCTCGACGGCGTGCGCGAGGGGCTCGACCACGTCGCCGACCTCGGCGCCTCGACGCTGTACCTCAACCCGATCTTCGCGAGCCGCTCGAGCCACCGCTACGACACCGTCGACTACGGCCGCGTCGACCCACACCTGGGGGGCGAGCCCGCGCTCGAGCGGCTGCTCGCCGAGCTGCGTCGCCGCGACATGCGCGTCGTGCTCGATGCCGTCGTCAACCACACCAGCGACCACCACCCGTGGTTCGACCGGGCGGGGGTCGCCGAGCCGCCCGGCGCCTTCGCCGACCCAGGCTCGCCGCACCGCGAGCGCTACGTGTTCCGCGAACCGGCCGACCCGGAGAGCTACGTCGGTTGGGCGGGGGTGCGCTCGCTGCCGGTCCTCGACTTCGCGTCGGGCGCCGTGCGCCGCGACGTCTACGGCGGCGACGACGCGATCCTGCGGCGCTGGCTGCGCCCGCCGTGGCGCATCGACGGCTGGCGGCTGGACGTCGCCCACATGCTCGGCGAGGGCGAGGGCGCGGCGGCGAACGCCGAGCACCTGCGCGCCATCCGGCGCGCCATCCGCGAGGAGCGACCGGACGCTTACGTCCTGGGCGAGCATTTCTTCGACGCGACCGCGTGGTTGCAGGGCGACCAGGAGGACGGCGCCATGAACTACGCCGGCTTCCTGCGGCCGCTGCTGGCGTTCTGGGCCGGCGTCGACTTCCGCGGCGACCCCGAGCGCTGCGACGGGGCCGAGCTCGAGCGCCGGCTGACACGGGTGCGAGCGCGGCTGCCGTGGCCGATCGCGCTGTCGCAGCTCAACCTGCTGTCCTCGCACGACGTGCCGCGCTTCTACACGCGCGTCGGCGGCGACCGCGCCGCCTTCCTCGCGGCCCACCACGCGCTCTTCGGCTACGTCGGCGTGCCGTGCGTCTACTACGGCGACGAGATCGGCCTCGAGGGCGGCGAGGACCCCGACAACCGGCGCCCCTTCCCCTGGGACGAGGCGCGCTGGGACGCACGGATCCACCGGACGGTCCGTCGGCTGGCGCACCTGCGCCGCCGCCATCCCGCGTTGGCGCGGGGCCGCTACCGCCCGCTGCTGGCCCGGGGCGACGCGCACGCCTTCGCGCGCGTCCATGAAGGGAGCGCCGTCATCATCGTGACGCACCGCGCCGGCGGCCGCGTGGTCCTGCCGGTGGGTCGCTCGGGCGTGACGGGCACCTGGACCGACGCCCTGAGCGGCGAGGCGCTGCGCGACGACGGCGAGCGGCTGACGGTCGACGTGGAGCGCGGCGGGCGCACGCTCGTCAGCGACGCCGACGTCCTCGGGGGGCTGCCGCCGCTAGACTGAAGCCATGCCCCGCCTCAGCAGCTCCCCGCCCAAGACGCGCCCGGCGACCGACCGTCGCCCGAAGATCGGCCTGGTGCTCTCCGGCGGCGGCGCGCGCGGCTTCGCCCACATCGGCGTCCTGCGGGTGCTGGAGCGCCACGGCGTCGAGGTCGACGCGCTGGCGGGGACCTCGATGGGGGCCATCCTGGCGGCGCTCTACGCCCATGGCTACCGCGCCGACGACCTCCATGAGCTGGCCGCGTCCGTGTCGTGGCGCGACGTCATCGACCTCTCGCTCAGCGGCGGCGTGGTCAAGGGCGAGAAGCTGCACCAGCTCCTCGCCACCTACCTGCCGGCGCGCTTCGAGGACCTCGGCAAGACGCTGGCCGTGACCTGCACCGACATCGAGGCCGGCGAGCAGCTCGTCTTCACCTCCGGCGATCTCATCACGCCCGTCCGAGCCTCGGCCTGCCTCCCGGGCGCCTTCGAGCCGGTGGAGTACCAGGGGCGCACCCTGGCGGACGGCGGCATCCTCAACAACCTCCCGGTCGACGCGTTGGCGCTCGTCCACACCGACCTGACGCTCGCCTCCGACGTCTCGCCGCCGCGGCGGGCGGTGTACGAGGACGCCCACGACGGCCGCGTCTCATGGTGGCAGCGGGTCGTCGCGACCGTCACGCTGGAGCGCCGCACCCCGCTCGCGGCGGCGACCTTCCGCGCGGCGGACATCATGATGCGGCTCCTGACCGACGCGCAGTACATCCACCACCCGGCGGACCTGCGGATCCAGCACGAGATGCCGGGCTACCGCCTCGAGTCGTTCTGGGCGCTCGACGAGATCGTGGCCCTCGGCGAGGCCGAGGCCGAGGCGGCGCTGGGCGCCCACCCCGCCCTGCTCGAGCGGCTGCAGGCGGCCTCGAGCGCGCCGATGCGGCGGCGGCCGCTGCCCCCCCCGGCGCGGACCGCCTCCGCGGGCGAGGCCCAGGACCAGACCGGGCCGCAGCACGCGCCCCACGCACCCTCCGAGCCCAAGCGCGACGACCCGACCGGCGGCGCGCCGGAGGGTGGCGACGGCGCCTCCCGGTCGCAGCCGACCGAGAGCACGAGCGAATCGATCCGCACGCTCTGGTCTCACCTGCGGCGGGGGTAGACTGCCGCCCATGGCATCGACACCCGGCGCGCGCGCCGCCGCTCCGAGCAAGACCCCCGCGCAGCCCAGCTGGCAGCGCCGCTTCTGGACGGAGGTGCGAGGGTACGCCGAGGCGCTCGCGATCGCCTTCCTGGTCGTGACCTTCGTGTTCAACACCGTCGGCGTCGTCGGTAGCTCCATGCGCCCGAACCTCGACGGTGGCGTCGGCGGCAGCAACCTGCTGCAGTCGCTGCTGACCGGCGACCGGGTGTTCATCCCGAAGTACGAGACGTGGCTCAAGCGCGTCGGCATCACCGGTCCGTACCGGCGCGGCGACATCGTCGTCGTGCGCGATCCGGCGAACTCCCCCACCGCGCTCGAGACCGGCAGCCGCCCGTTCTTCATCAAGCGGGTGGTCGCCATCCCCGGCGACCGCCTGCGCATCGAAGCGGGCCAGGTCATCATCAACGGTCACCCGATCGACCAGGGGTTCATCTCGGACAGCGGCGAGATCACCCCCGACCGTCAGGACTTCCCGGTCATCACGCTGCGCGACGGCGAACTGGCGGGCTTCGTCGTGCGCTTCGCCACCACGCCGTCGGGCACGCCGGCCCCCGACCTGCCGATCTCGGGGTTCTACCCGCCGGCGCTGCCGGTCAGCGACCCGCGCGTCTCCCTCTACTACGGCCAGACGCTGGGCTCGCTGGCGCCACTGCCGACCGACGTCCCCGACGCCATCCCCTTCCTGCACGAGATCGTCCTCCCCGAGGGCCACTACTTCGTCATGGGCGACAACCGTCAGCGCGCCCGCGGCGGCAGCGAGGACTCGCGCCTGTTCGGTCCCGTGCCGCTGATGGCGATCGCCGGCAAGGCGACCGCCGTGATCTGGCCCCCGCGGCGCGACGGCGACTGGAACTGGCGCGCCCTGCGCCCGCCGGCGGCGTTCGAGGCCGTGCCGGCGGCCACGAGCGCGCCCTGAGCATGGCCACCCGAGGGCCCGCGGAGCGCCTCGCGGGCTCGCTGCTGCGGGGCGTGCTGATCCTGACCCTCGGCCTGGCGGTGGCCAACTTCGGCTTCACCACCGTGGGGGTCGACGGCACCTCGATGACCCCGACCCTGCAGCACGGCGACCGCGCGTGGGTCCCGCGCTTCGAGACCTGGCTCGTGCGCGCGGGGCTGCGGGACTGGTCGCCGGGCGACGTCGTGTACTTCCGTCCCCCCGGTGCCGCGCCGCGGACCTGGATCGAGCGGCTGACGGGCGGCCCCTTCCTCATCAAGCGCGTGGTCGCGACCGCCGGCCAGACCGTCGAGTTGCGCCGTGGCCGGCTGTGGGTCGACGGCGCGCCCGTCGACGAGCCCTACCTGACCAGCGCGCCGCTGGCCGCGCCGAGCCTGCCCCCGACGGTGGTGCCGAGCGACCACCTGTTCGTGCTCGGCGACAACCGCGCCCCGCTCGCCTCGCGCGACTCGCGGGCGTTCGGCCCGGTGCCGCTGGGCCAGGTGGCGGGGCGCGCCTCGCGGGTCGTCTGGCCCCCCTGGCGCGGCGACGCCGGCGGCCGGTGGGACTGGAACCTCCACCGCCTGTGACGACGCCCGCCGGCCGTCAGCCTCCCGCCCGCCGGCCGTCCAGCGCCAGCTCCGCGGCACGATCCTGCATGGCGGCGAGCACCGTCGCGACGTGTTCCCACAGCTCCACACCCAGCTCCTCGGCCCCGCGCCGGACGTCGTCGCGCGCGACGCCGCGGGCGAAGGCCTTGTCCTTGAACTTCTTCTTGAGGCTGGGGATGGCCACGGAGCGGACGTCCTTGTCCGGACGCACCAGCGCCGCGGCGGTGATCAGGCCGGTCACCTCGTCGCAGGCGTAGAGCACCCGCGCCAGCCGCGTGTGCCGCGCGACGCCCGTGTGGTCGGCGTGACCCAAGATCGCGTCGAGCATCTCCTCCGGCGCGCCGAGCGCGCGCAGGTGGGCCACGCCGACGAACGGGTGGCCGTCGGGCCCGAGATCGGGGTGCCGCTCGTAGTCGAAGTCGTGGAGCAGCGCCGTGGCGGCCCATAGCTCGGTGTCGGCGCCCTCGCGTTCGGCATAGGCCGCGACGGCGGCCTCCACGGCCAGCATGTGGTGGCGGAGGCTCTCGCTCTCGGTCCAGGAGGTCATGAGGTCGTACGCTTCGGCGCGCGTCCAGTTCATGCCACAGGCTACCCCGAGCCCGCGCCTGCACCTGCGCCGGTGGTACGCTCATGAGCATGGAAGCCGCGCTTCAAATCGCCGACGACGTCACCGAGGCCTGGGTGGCGCGCTTCGTCGCCGCCTGCCACCACGCCGTCGCCGCGCGGGGCAGGTTCGTCGTCGCGCTCTCCGGCGGCGGCACGCCGCTGCCGGGCTACCGCCAGCTCGGGGAGCGCATCGACCTGCCGTGGGAGCGCCTGTGGGTCACCTGGGGCGACGAACGCGACGTGCCCCGCGACCACCCCGACCGCAACGAGCGCGCGGCCCGCGAGGCGTGGCTGGACCGCGTTCCGATCCCGGCGGAACAGGTGCTCGGTTGGCCGCGACGCGACGCCCCGGAGGCCGCGGCGGCCGAGCACGCGGAGCGCCTGCGCGCCACCTTCGGCGACCCGCTCGACATCGACCTCGCCCTGCTGGGCCTGGGCGCCGACGCCCACACCGCCAGCCTCTTCCCGGGCACGGGCGCCGTGAACGCCACCGGCATCACGACGGTCGTGCGACCCTCGGCGACGGGGCCGGCCCGGCTCAGCCTGACGGCGGCGGCCCTCTCACGCGCGCGCGAGGCCTGGGTCATCGTCGCGGGTGGGGACAAGCGCCCGGCCCTGCAACGGACGCTGGCGGGCGGGCTCCTCGGCCGCGTGGCGACCGACGCCGACCTCGACGCCCTGCCGCTCCTCGCCGTGCGCCCGCGGGAGCGCCTGTGGGTGCTCGCCGACCGGGCCGCCGCCGAAGACGCGACGGACGCCGGCCAGGGCGCGGCGGACGGCCCCTGAGCGCCGCGCGCCGCGCGGCGCGCGGCGCATGCGCCACCGTCAACCCCAGCGGATCGCCACGGCGTCGGACGGGTGCGCCAGGCCGGGGTGCGTCGGGTAGGCGCGGACGCCGTACACGAGGCGACCGCTGATCGCCGGCGCGAAGCGCGCCACGTAGCGCTCGCCGCCGTCGGGGTACGCCTCGACCTTCTCCATCCGCACGTGGTGCAGGCCGCGCTGCAGGCCGTCGCTCTCGAGGCCGTAGACGAGCTCGATGACGATGTCCTCGCCGCGCAGGCCGCGCGGGTTGAACACCGCCTCGACCTCGAGTTCGTCGCCGATGCGGCGCGCGCCCTTCTCCAGCGGATGCCCCTGGAAGTGGACGGTCGACCAGTGCTCGGCGATCCGCTTGCGCCACGCCGCCAGGTCGGCCGCCAGCGCGCCGTCGTCGGCCGCGAACGCCCGGCCACGCTCGCTCGCCGGGGCGTAGTACTTGCGCACGTAGTCCTTGACCATCCGCTGGGCGTTGAAGCGCGGCGTGACCGTCGCGATCGCGCGCGCCGAGCGGCGCATCCACTCGGTCGGTACGCCGTGCTCGTCGCGCTGGTAGTACAGCGGCACGACCTCGCGCTCCAGCAGGTCGTACAGCTGGTCGGCGTCGGCCTCGTCGCCGCGCGCCTCGTCGGCGTACTCGCGGACGCCGCCGATCGCCCAGCCGTTGAGCCCGTCGAAGCCCTCGGGCCACCAGCCGTCGAGGATCGACAGGTTGAGCACGCCGTTCATCGCCGCCTTCTGCCCCGAGGTGCCGGACGCCTCGAGCGGCCGCCGCGGGTTGTTGAGCCACACGTCGACGCCGCGGGTGAGGGCGCGCCCGACGGCCATGTCGTAGTCCTCGACGAAGAGGATGCGGCCGTGGAAGCGGGGCTCGTGCGACAGCGTGTGGATCTGCCGCACGAGCTCCTGCCCGCCCTCGTCGGCCGGGTGGGCCTTGCCCGCGAACACGAGCTGCACCGGGCGCTCGGGGTCGCTGAGGATGGCGTGCAGGCGGTCGAGGTCGCGCAGCACCAGGGTGGCGCGCTTGTAGGTGGCGAAGCGGCGGGCGAAGCCGATCGTCAGGGCGGCGGGATCGAACAGCTCGGAGGCGTCGGCCAGCGCGGTGGCGCTGGCCTCCTGGCGCTCGAGCTGGCGCGCGACGCGCCGCCGCAGGAAGCGGACGCTCTGCGCCTTGATGTGCTGCCGGACGGCCCACAGCTCGGCCGGATCGAGGTCGGCCACCGGGCGCCACATGTCGACGTCGTCGAGCCGCGTCCGCCAGTCCTGCGGGAGCTCGCGGGTGACCAGGTCGCGCACCTCGGCCGCCACCCAGGTGCCGGTGTGCACCCCGTTGGTGACGTGCCCGATGGGGATCTCCTCGGTGGGCACCTCGGGCCACAGGACGGACCACATCCGCCGGCTGGTGTCGCCGTGGAGCTGGGCCACGCCGTTGCGCCCGGTGGTGAAGCGCAGGGCCAGCGCCGGCATGCTGAACACCGGACCCCAGCCGTGGTCCGCCCGACCGAGCTCGAGGAAGTCGTGCTGCCGCAACCCGAGCGCGTTCCAGTCGCCGGCGAAGGCCTGCGTCACGAGGTCGAACGGGAAGGCGTCGTTGCCGGCGGCGACCGGCGTGTGCACGGTGAACACCGTGCTCGCCGCGACGAGCTCGCGCGCCTGATCGAAGGGCATGCCCGCGGCGACCAGCTCGCGGCAGCGCTCGAGCGCCATGAACGCCGAGTGACCCTCGTTCATGTGCCACGTGGTCGGCGCGATCCCCAGGGCCCGCAGCATGCGCACGCCGGCGATGCCCAGGATCATCTCCTGCGCGATGCGCGTGCGCTGGTCGCCGCCGTAGAGGCGGGCGAGGAGGGCGCGGTCGTCCGGATGGTTCTCCGGCAGGTCGACGTCGAGCAGGTGGACCGGGATGCGTCCGACCCAGGCGCGCCACGCGCCCACGACGACCTCGCGGCCGAACACCCGCAGGTGCACCCGGACCGGCTGGCCGGCGTCGTCGACGACCCGCTCCATCGGCTGCTCGTCCGGACTCGTTCGCTGGTACACCGCCTCCTGGCGGCCGTCGGCGGCCACCCGCTGGTGGAAGTAGCCCTCCGGGTACCACATGCCGACGGCGACCAGCGGAACGCCGAGCTCGCTGGCGGCCTTCGTGTGGTCGCCGGCGAGGATGCCGAGGCCGCCGGAGTAGGTCGCCGTGCCCTCGTGCCAACCGTACTCGGCACAGAAGTAGGCGTAGGTGTCCGCCTCGCCGATCTCGCGACCGAACCAGCCGACCTCGTCCAGGTGGGCCTCGAAGTGGGCGGCGACGAGCTCGAGCTGGGCCAGGAACGCGGGGTCCTCGGCCATGGCGTCGAGCCGTGCCTGGTCGACGTCGCGCAGTAGCGCCAGCGGGTTGTGGCCGACACGGTCCCACAGCTCCTCGTCGAGGGCGCGGAACAGCACGCGGGCGTCGGGGTCCCACGTCCACGCGAGGTTGTGGGCGAGGCGTTCGAGGCGCTCGAGCGCCTTGGGCACGCGGGGCAGGACGGTGATCCTCCCGAGAATGGTCATGCTGGGGCCTCCAGTAGGCGCCGGCTCACGCCCCTGCGGGCGTAACCGTGCGTGCCCGCCCGCAGGGGCGCGGGCGGGCGCCCGCCGATGCTACCACCGCCCCGTGGCCGGCCACGACCGCGGTTGGTACCGTGGCGCATGCGCCGCCGTATCCCGCTCGCCCTCCTCCTGGGCGCGTTCCTCGCCGTCGCCCCCCTTGCCGCC
>JAHYJQ010000117.1 GCA_019429025.1 Trueperaceae bacterium
GTTGGTGTGCCTTGGGCTCAGCGGGTGCGTTCGACGATGCGGTCCATCTCCTGGGCCGCGCGCTGCAGCGCCTGCGCGATGTCACGCCCCTCGAGTGCGGCGACGATCGCCTGGCCGTACGCGTCCCGCACCTCGGCGACGGGGATGATCGGCGGGTTCCAGTAGGGCTGCCCATTCTCGAACGAGGTCATCGAGGCCGCGATCCAGTCGGCGGGGGCGAGGGTCTGGAACTCCTCGTTGGCCCACGCGGAGGCGCGGGCGGCGGGCACGCCGAAGAGCGCCAGGCGCACCTGGTTCTCCTTGGAGAGCGCCCACTGGATGAAGTACCAGGAGGGCTCGACGTTGCGGCTGGCGTGGTTGATGCTCAGGCCCCAGACCAGCACGCCGGGGACGCTGCCGGCCGGGCCGGCGGGGAGGGGCGCGTAGCGGGTGTTCTCGCGCACGACGTCGATCGCCTGCGCCGGGTCCTCCATGATCGGCCGGAACACGTTGGCGTCGAAGATCATCGCCGCCTGGCCCTGCGCGAACAGGCTGGTGACCTCGGCCCAGTGCAGGTTGGCGGGTCCGGGAGGACCGTAGTTGCGCATGAGCTCGGCGTAGAACTCGTGCGCGGCGACGCTCTCGGGTGAGGCCAGCGCCGACTTGCCGTCCTCGTCGAGCCACTCGCCGCCGAACGAGTACAGCAGGTTGACCGTCTGGCTGGTGGCGGCGGCCCCGCGGCCGCGCATGGCGAAGCCGGCGACGAACTCGCCGGAGAGCTGGGCCGCGTAGTCCAGCAGCTCGTCCATCGTCTCGGGCGGGCCCGCGAGGCCGGCGGCCTCGAACAGGTCGGCGCGGTAGAAGAGCACGCTCGACTCGATCTGCAGCGGCAGGCCGAACAGCTTGCCGTCGTCCTCGAAGGTGCCGATGGCGCCGCCGAAGAAGTCGTCGAGGTCGAGGTCGGGCATGGTCAGGCTGGGGTCGGCGACCAGGTCGTCGACGTAGCGCACCCAGCCCGCGCCGAGGTACTGCGCGCTCACCTGGCCCGGCATGATCATGTAGCCGTCGAGGGTCGCGGCGCCGCTGCTGACCTCGAGCAGGCGCACCTGGCGGAACTGGTCCTCGGGGAGGATCTCGAGGTTCACGTCGATGCCGGTGAGCGCCTCGAACTCGGGCACCAGCGGCTCGAGCCAGTTGGTGAACGGGTGGCGGTTCATCATGAAGCGGATCTCGCTGCCTTCGAAGCGCCGCCAGTCGAACTCTTGGGCGGCGGCCGCCGCGAACGACGCGAGCAGCACCAGCAGGACGAGAAGTCGGAGGGGACGAGCGTTCATAGTGGTCCTCCTTGGGTCGGGCTAGTGCGCCTCGTCACATGGTGGCTAGGTTGTCCGACACCCCAATCTACCACCGGGGTGCTCCGGTGCCCGTGGCCGGACGCGTCGTCAGAAGACACCACCGCGGGATGCGCGGGCCGACAAGCCGTTGGCGGCCGTGGTCTCGGGAGCGAGACCGCCGGCAGGCGGACCCGCCGGCGCGGGTCAGCGCCAGCCGCTCACGTGCGCGCCCCGCGGGTCCGGCCCCGCCGTGTCCAACAGCTCCGTGGCGAGCCAGCCGGCGACCTCGGGCGCCCACTGCAGGTCGATGTGGTGGAGGTAGGTCCAGGGGAGCTCGGCGTCGAGGTCGGCGAGGTCGGGACGGTACCAGCTTCCCGGCAGCGTCTCGTCGCCCACCGTCCACTCGCGTCCCGCGGCCAGGTAGGGGCCATCGTCGGCACCCAGGAGGTAGCCGAGGGCGGAGTGCACGGGCACGGCCCCGTCGGCGTCGATCTCGCCGTCGCCGACGCGGCCCTCCGGCTGGCCGATGGGCGGCGTGTCGCCCGGCGGTTCGCGCCCGAGCAGGAGGTCGCGCACGACGGCCACGGTCGGTTCCTCGATGCCGCTGAGGTCGACGTCGGCGACCGAGCCCGTGTCGATGACGCCGGGTGCCTCGGCGCAGCGCACGAACGTGCACCACAGGCGGCCGAGCCAGCCGCGCGTCTCGACCTCGCCGGCGTGGGGGCCCCGCAGGAAGTCGACACGTGCGGCGAGCTCGATGGCCACGCGGGCGTCCTGGGGGCCGAAGACGATGCGTTCGGGCGCGGTCGGGACGCGCGTGACCCGGTCGAGCACCTCGTCCGGCGCGGGGTGGTCCGCCGCCCGGCCCCATCCTCGCCCCGGTATGCCCAGCGCGTGGATCGTCGGGTCCGCGAGCAGCATCTGGAAGAGGAACTCGCGGTAGAAGGCGGGGGCCAGGTCCAGCCGCTCGGCGTACCAGGCGGCCAGCTCGAGCTCGATGCGGTCGCTGACCATCGGATCGACGAAGAACTGACCGCCAGGGCTTCGGGCCGCGAGCGCGTAGACGGGGACCGGGCTGCCGTCGTTGCGGCGCGCGCGGTGCGCGGCGAGGAGGCCGCCGTCGGGATCGTTGAGCGCGGCCCACACGTCGGTTCGCAGGTGCTCGGTGACCGGGTCCTCGAGCCGCAGCAGCGTGGCCCCCGCGTCGAGGAGGGGCGTGAGCCAGCGGCGCGTGAACGCGTCCGGGCGCCCGAGCTCGTCGCGCAGCAGCGCGTCCACCGCGGCGAGGAGGACCGCGCGGTCGGCGGCGGCCGAGCCCTCGTGGGGCGTCGCCAACGTGACGAGGTAGAGGGTGCGGTCGCGGATCGTGTCGACGCGCGCCCGGGTCGCCTCGTCGGTGCCGAAGGGGCCGCCGTCGATCGGCGGGTTGGTGAGCAGGTAGCGGCCGACGAGGCCGCCGAAGCTGTGGGCGATGAGGACGAGCTGCGGCTCCCGGTCGCCTTCGGACGCGTCCTGGTCGGCAGCAGCAAGCACCCGCCGGAAGCGTTCGACGCCGGCCTCGACCTGCGCAGCCGTGGCGGTCACCTGCTCGCCGAGGCCGCGCGAGCCGTCGCGGGTGACGACGAACACGGCGCGGTCGATGTCGGCAGCGGCGGGCAACAGCAGGCCGTGGCGGGGGTCGTCGTCGGCGGGCGCCTCGCTCAGCCACGTCGCGCCATCGAACGGTTCGGCGTCCTCGAGGCGGGGCGGTTGCCCGCCGAGCAGCTGCGTGACGAAGTGGAAGCCCCAGTAGCGCCGCGCGTACGCGTGCGTCCCGACCGTGTCGTCCAGCTCGAGGCTCGGCGTCATGCCATGCAGCAGGACGACGAGCGTGGGGCGGTCGGGGTCGAACGGGAAGGACTCGCCATCGGGGCGTAGCGCGGCGGGCTCGTCCAGCGGCCACGACGGCACCTGGGGCATGGCCCCCATCTCGGAGGCGGCGCGCGTCAGCAGCCTGGCGGCGACGAGGGCGGCCTGGCGCTGGCCCCACCATGCAACGACGCCGCCCACGACCACGACGGCGAGGCCCGCCCACAACAGCCAGGGCAGCCATTTGGCCATGCCTCAGATTAGCTCCTGCGGAGGCGCGGTTCGCCTTCGGTGCGGTTCGGTGTGTTGCCGCCAGCGCTCCCTGCGGAGGCGCAGTTCGCCGTGGGTGTGGTTCGGTGTGTTGCCGGCGGCGCTCCCTGCGGAGGCGCGGTTCGCCTTCGGCGCGGGGCGGTGTTTCGCAGGCGGCGCTCCCTGCGGAGGCGCAGTTCGCCGTGGGTGTGGTTCGGTGTGTTGCCGGCGGCGCTTCCTGTGGAGGCGCAGTTCGCCTTCGGCGAACTGCCACCTGCCAGGGAGAACTGACGCAGTCAGTTCTCCCTGGCAGGCAGTTTCTTGCCCGGATTCATGATCCCCCCAGGATCCAACGCGTCCTTGATCGCCCACATGACGTCGACCGCGTCGCCGTGCTCGGCGCGCACGTAGGGGAGCTTGCGCAGGCCGACGCCGTGTTCGCCGGTGCAGGTGCCGCCGGCGGCGAGGGCGAGCTCGACCATCTCGCCGTAGGCGGCCTCCACCCGGGCGCGGGCGCCGGCGTCGTCGGCCGGGAAGAAGAGCGTGAGGTGGAAGTTGCCGTCGCCGGCGTGGCCGATGAGGTAGCTGGGCGCGCCGGTCCGCTCGGCCGCGGCGAGCGCGCCCTCGATGACCTCCGCCAGGCGCGAGATGGGCACGGCGACGTCGGTGATGACGTTGGCCATGCCCGGGTTGACGGCGACCATGGCGTAGTAGGCCTGATGTCGCGCCCGCCACAGGGCCGACAGCGCCTCGGGGTCGGTGGCGCGGCTGGCCGCGGTGGCGGCGTGCTCCTTCGCCAGGTCGAGGGCGAGCTCGCTGGCGGAGCGCACGGAGGCGTCGTCGCCGTGGAACTCGAGGAAGACGGTGGGTTGCGCGGGGAGCTCGAGGCCGAGGTGCTGCCGGATCGCGCCGATGGCGGCGGCGTCGAGCAGCTCGCAGCGGGCGACCGGCAGGCCCGACTGAATGACGTCGGTGACGTAGCCGACGCCGCCGCGGACGTCCGCGAAGGCGGCCCGCGCGCCCATGATCGCCTCTGGCCGCGGGACGAGGCGCACGGTGAGCTCGGTGATCACGCCGAGCGTCCCCTCGGCGCCGCAGAAGAGCTGGGTGAGGGCGTAGCCCGACGAGGACTTGGGGGCGCGGCCGCCGGTGCGGATCACCCGGCCGGGCGGCGTGACGACCTCGAGGCCGAGCAGGAGGTCGCGGGTGACGCCGTAGCGCACGGCCAGGGTGCCGGAGGCGTTGGTCGACGCCATCCCGCCGAGGCTGGCCTCGGCACCGGGGTCGACGGGGAAGAACAGGCCGGTCGCGCGCAGCGCCTCGTTGAGTCGCGGGTAGGTGACGCCGGGCTGGACCGCGGCGAGGAAGTCGTCCGCGGCGATCTCGAGGATGCGGTCCATGCGCGTGAGGTCGAGCGAGATGCCGCCCGCCACGGGCACGGTGTGGCCGCCGAGGCTGGAGTTCACGGCGACGGGGGTGACGGGCGTGCGCGTCTCGTGGGCGAACGCCATGACGCGGCGCACGTCCTCGGTGGACTCGGGGTAGACGACGACGGCCGGCGGGTGGATGGCGTCCCACGACTCGCCGCGGGCGTGGAGGCCGAGCGCGCTCGGGGAGGTGTCGATCTGGTCCGGGCGGAGGAGGGCGGCGAGCCCGTCGCGGAGGCCCGCGCTCGCGTCTGGGTCGGCGTGGTCGCGCATGCCGCCGAGCATACCGACCCGCGCGGCGGCGGGCCGGCTCACGGCTTCAGTGGGTGGCCAGGTAGCGCAGCGCGAAGCCCGCCAGGACGGCGGCCCCGATCGGCAGGGCGTCCTCGTCGAGGTCGAAGCGGGGGTGGTGGAGCGGGTGCAGCAGGCCGCGCGCCTCGTTGCGGACGCCCAGGCGGGCCATGAGCCCGGGCACGCGCTCGGCGTAGTACGCGAAGTCCTCGCCGCCCATCGACGGCCCACCCGGGGCGAGGCGGCCCTCGCCGAGCAGTTCGCCGACGACGTCGGCGAGCGTCGGGATGAGCGCCGCGTCGTTGCGCAGCGATGGGTAGCCGAGGCGGTAGGTCAGCTCGTGCCGCGCGCCGAAGGCCTGGGTGACGCCCGCGACCGTGCGCTCGAGCAGCGCGGGGAGCCGCTCGCGCAGCGCCGGGTCGAACGAGCGGACGGTGCCCTCGAGGCGCACGCTGGGTGCGATGACGTTGCGGGCGAAGCCGCCCTCGATCTTGCCGAGGGTGATCACCAGCGGCTGCAGCGGGTCGGTGTGGCGGCTGACGAGCTGCTGGATGGCGACGACCACCTGCGCCGCCACGGCGACCGCGTCGATCGCCTGGTGGGGCCGGGCGGCATGGCCGCCTTCGCCGATGACCTCGATGTCGATCCCGTCGCTGGCGGCGGTGGCCGGGCCCGGCGTGGCGCTCAGGGCGCCGACCGGCTGGTTCGGGTCGACGTGGAGGCCGAACACGGCGGAGACGGCGGGCGACTCGAGCGCGCCGTCCGCGATCATCCGCGCGGCGCCGGCGCCGCCCTCCTCGGCGGGCTGGAAGAGCAGCTTCACGTGGCCGCGCGCGGGGCGACGCCCGGCGAGCAGCGCGGCGGCGCCGAGCAGCATGGTCGTGTGGGCGTCGTGGCCGCAGAGGTGGGCCACGCCGGGGACGGTCGAGGCGTAGTCGGCGCCGGTCGCCTCCTGGATGGGCAGCGCGTCCATGTCGGCCCGCAGGGCGACGGTGGGGCCGTCGGCGTCGCCCTCGATCAGGCAGGTGAGGCCCGTCCCGCCCGCCATGGGCGGCGATGGGCGCAGGCCGAGGCGTTCGAGGCGCTCGCGCACGAAGGCGGCGGTCGCGTGCTCCTGGTACGCGAGCTCGGGGTGGGCGTGCAGCTGCCGGCGCCACTCTACGAGGTCGGGGCGCAGGTGTCGGGCGGCGCTCAGGTCCATGGGTCCTCCCGGGGGTCGGCTCGGCCGATGGCGGCACGCTACCACCGTGCGTCGGCACGCCGGCCCGCCGCCTCCTCGGTTGACCGCCGCGCGGGTGGGCGGCTACCGTGGAGCATCGACGGGGAAGATGGACATCGCGCGGCGCGTGCGCCGACGGGGCGCACGGTCGGCGGTGTCACCCGTGGATACGTTCTTGCCGACACCTGGAGGACTGCATGAGACGACATCTGAGGTACCTGGGTGCGCTGGCGTTGGCGGCCGTCGCCGCCGGCGCTCTGGGCGTCGCCACGGCGCAGCCGGTGCGCGAGCTGGTCATCGCGCAGGGCATCGACCACGAAGGCTGGGACATCCACGACCACAACACGACGGCCGTCGAGGCCATCCACGTCAACGTCTTCGACTACCTGGTGTTCAAGGACGCCGATGGCGTGATCGGGCCCGCGCTGGCCACCTCGTGGGAGCGAATCGACGACCTGTCGATGCGCTTCCTGTTGCGCGAGGGCGTCCTGTGGCACGACGGGGAGTCGTTCACCGCCGAGGACGTCAAGTTCACGCTTGAGCGCGTCGCGACCGACGCGTCGCTGCAGGAGCACAACCAGTACCGTCAGATCCGCGAGGTGGAGATCGTCGGTCCGCATGAGATCATCATCCACACGCACGAGCCAGAGCCCGTGCTGCTGAGCCGCCTGAGCCGCATCGGTTCGTCGATCCTGGCCAAGCACCACATCGAGGCGATCGGCGGCTGGGAGAGCATCAGCGACCACAACCCCATCGGCACCGGTCCCTTCAAGGTGGTCGAATGGCGGCGCGACGACCGCATCATCATGGAGGCGTTCGACGACCACTGGCGCGGCCGCCCCGAGTGGGACCGGCTGGTGCATCGCACCATCCCCGAGGCCTCCACCCGCGTGGCGGAACTGCTCACCGGCGGCGTGCACATCGCCACCAACATCCCGCCGGCCGACAAGGCACGCGTCGAGGGCGCTGCCAACGTGCGCATCGAGCCGTGGCCCACCCCGCGCGTGATGATGTTCATCATGAACACCGAGGGCGAGGGGACCAGCGACCTGCGGGTGCGCACGGCCATCGAGTACGCCATCGACAGCCAGCTCCTCATCGACGCGCTGTTCGATGGTCTGGGCGCCCCCGTCCGTGGCCGCGCCAGTCCCGGCATCACCGCCGCGCCGATGGAGTTCTACGACACCCAGCTCTATGATCCCGAGCGCGCCGTGGAGCTGCTGGCCGAGGCGGGTTACGGTCCCGGTGACCTGACCATCCACATCCAGGGCCCTGCGGGCCGCTACCCGCTCGACAGCGAGATCATCGAACTCACGGCCGTGATGCTCGAGGCCGTGGGGATCAACACGACGCTCGAGATCCTCGAGTGGAGCGCCTACCAGAGCCGCATTTGGAGGCAGCCCAACGCGGTGCAGCACATGGCGCTGATCGGGCTGGGGAACTCGCTGGGCGACGCCGCCCTCACCTACACCTCGATCCGCTGCGAAGACACCTACGCGATGATGTCGAACTGGTGCAACCCGGAGTTCGACGCGATCTACGCCCAGGCGCTCGTCGAGCTGGACGGCGATCGCCGGGCCGAGTTGTTCCGTGAGGTCTTCACCATCGTGGCCGAGGAGCGGGTCTGGGTCCACCTGTTCCAGCTCGAGAACATGGCGGGCGTCGTGAACACGATCGACTGGAAGCCGCGACCCGACGAGTACCTGTGGATGTTCGACGCGAAGCCGGTGAACTGAGCCGACGTGAGGGGTCGCCCGTACGCGGGTGACGGTATGCAGGGGTGCCGCGAAGCTCGCGGCGCCCCTGCTTCTCTCCGGCGCCAGCGCGTGCCGGCGGCTCAGCGCCCGCGCAGCCGCGGGTCGAGCACGTCGCGCAGCCGATCGCCCAGGAAGATGAGCGATAGGCAGAGGAAGGTGATGAAGACGCCGGGGAAGGTGGCCAGCCACCAGGCGGTGGCCACGTAGTTGCGGCCGTCGGCGAGCATCCGTCCCCAGGTGACGGTGGGGGGTTGCACCCCGAAGCCGAGGAACGACAGCGCGGCCTCCAGGATGATGACGGTGGCGACGTTGAGCGTGGCGACCACGATGATCGGCGCCATGATCGACGGCAGGACGTGGCGCATGAGGATGATGGGCGTGTGCTGCCCCAGGGCGCGGGCGGCCTCGACGAACTCGCGGTTACGGACCGACAGCGTCTCGGCGCGCACCACGCGGGCGAAGGTGGTCCAGCCGATGAAGCCGATGACGAGCACCAGGCCGACGAGGCTGGGGCCGAACACCCCCAGCACCGTGAGGTACAGGATCGTGTTCGGGATGGCGATGAGGGTGTCGATCAGCCGCGAGATGGCGACGTCGAGCCGACCGCCGAAGTACCCCGCGAGGGTCCCCAGCGTGATGCCCAGCAGCGCCTGCAGCGTCACGCCGGCCACGCCGACGAGGAGCGCGATGCGGCTGCCGAAGATGAGGCGGCTGAGGATGTCGCGTCCCAGGTGGTCGGTGCCGAGGAAGTGCTCGGCGGGGCCGCCGGCCCACGCGGGAGGGGCCAGCCGGGCCCGCAGGTTGGGGGCGGTGGGTTCGAACGGCGCCAGCTGCGGCGCGAACAGCGCCATCACCAAGAAGGTGACCAGTACGAGGGCCCCGAGCGCGGCGATCGGGCTCGACAGGAGCCGGCGCAGGAACGACCAGGTGGCCCTCACGAGTAGGAGATCCTCGGGTCGATGAGGGCGTAGAGGACGTCCACGATGAGGTTGGCGCTCATGACGATCAGGGCGGCGACCACCACCACGCCCTGGATGATCGGCATGTCGCGCGAGTTGATCGCCTGGATGGCCAGGAGCCCGATGCCGGGCCAGGCGAAGACCTGTTCGGTGACCACGGCGCCCGCCATCAGGGTGGCGACCTGCAGGCCGAGCACGGTGACGTAGGAGAGCAGGGCGTTGCGCACGGCGTGCTTGAGGAGCACCAGCCGCCGCTGGAGGCCCTTGGCGGTCGCGGTGCGGACGTAGTCCTGGCCCAAGACTTCGAGCAGGCTCGAGCGCATGAGGCGGGTGAGCAGGGCGGCCAGCGCGGTGCCGAGGGTGAAGGCGGGGAGCACCAGCGAGTTCAGCCCGCCGCGGCCCGAGACCGGCAGCCAGCCGAGGGTGACGGAGAACAGCAGGATCAGCATGATGCCGAGCCAGAAGTTG
>JAHYJQ010000118.1 GCA_019429025.1 Trueperaceae bacterium
CCTCGATGCGTACCGGGCCGGCGACCTGGCCGGGCACTTCCGGCGGCCGGTCGACGACCGGGAGGGCGCGCTGGCGACCCCCCGGGCGGTCGACCGGCCGTCGCTGGTCGCGGCGCTGCGGGCCAGCGCCGAGCGCTGGGGCGCCCGGCCCGCGCAACGCGAGGCGCTGGAGCGGCTCGCGCACCCGGAGTCGCGCGTCGTGGTCACGGGCCAGCAGGTCGGCTGGCTGCTGGGGCCGACCTACACCCTCTCCAAGGCGGTGACCGCCGTGAGGCTCGCGCGGCGCCTCGACGCGCCGGAGCGGCCGGTGGTGCCCGTCTTCTGGATGGCGACGCAGGACCACGACGTGGCGGAGATGGACCACGCCTGGGTGCTGGGTCGCGACGAGCGCCTGCACCGCCTGCACCTGCCGCTGCGCTCGGGCCCCGCGGTCGGACGGGCGGCCCTCGACCCCGCCTGGATCGAGTCGGCCCTCGGCCACCTGCGCGCCATCGACGTGGCGGACGGGCACGGCGGACCGCACCTGGACGACGTGGCCGCGCTGCTCGCGGGCGCCGCCGACGGCGCGGCGCGCTGGAGCGACGCCTTCGCGCGCCTCGTCACCGCGCTGCTCGGCGACCAGGGCATGCTGGTCCTCGACCCGCTCGACCCCGAGGTCGCGCGGCTGTGGCGGCCACAGCTCGATCGCGAACTCGACGACCCCGAGGCCTCCGCCGGCCACGTCCGCCACGGCGGCGCGCGCCTCGAGGCCCGCGGCTGGTCGGCGCAGCTCGGGCGCGGCGAGGGCGCCTCCAACCTGTTCGTCGAGCGCCCGCGAGGGCAGGCGCGCGAGCTGTTGCGTCACGACGGCGACGGTTGGCGCGTCGGCCAGGCCCGCGTGGCGCTGCAGGAGCTGCGGGCCTGGCTCGACGACGATCCGACCGCCGTCACCCCGGCGGCCGGGCTGCGGCCGATCCTGCAGGACGCCGTCCTGCCGAGCGCCGTCTTCGTGGCCGGGCCGGGTGAACTGCGCTACCTCGCGCAGCTGCGGGGGGTGTACGAGCAGCACGGCGTCGCGATGCCGCTGATCTGGCCCCGCGCCTCGGTGACGGTGCTGCAGCCGCCGGTGCGGCGGATCCTCGAGCGTCACGGGCTCGACTGGCGCGAGGTGCAGCGCGACCCGCGGCGCGCCCACTGCGACCTGGCGCTGTCGCTGCACGGCCACGCGGACGCCTTCGGCGCCGCGCTGGCGGTGGTCGAGCGGGAGGCCGGCGAGCTGATCGAGCGGGTGCGTGGCATCGACCCGACGCTCGAGCGCAGCGTGCGCAACGGACGCAGGCACCTCGACCGCACCCTCGTCACCCTGCGCGAGAAGGCGTCGCACGCGCTTGCGCGGCGCGACGACGAGCTGCGCGGCCAGTTCCGGCGGCTCGAGGCGCACCTCCGGCCCAACGGCGGCCTCCAGGAGCGCGTCCTGAGCCCCTTCACGTTCTTCCTCACGCTGGGCGTCGACGCCGTGCGCGAGGGCTTCCTCGCGCTGCCCCCGGAGGGCGATCACGGCTTGACCTTCTGACGCCTTCGCGCGGCCCCGTCACGCCCGCGTGCGCAGCGAACGTGGGCGCGCGTGCTAGCGCACGGAGTAGTTGGGCGCGTCCTGGGTGATCGTGATGTCGTGCGGGTGGCCCTCGATGAGGCTCGCCTGCGTGATCGTCACGAAACGCGCGTCGCGCTGCAGCTCGGCGACGGTCGCCGTGCCGCAGTAGCCCATCGCGCTGCGCAGGCCGCCGACCATCTGGAAGAGCACGTCCTCGACCGGCCCCTTGTAGGCGACCATGCCCTCGACGCCCTCGGGCACGAGCTTCTTGGCGTCCTCCTGGAAGTAGCGATCGGCGGAGCCGCCCGACATCGCTCCCAGGCTGCCCATCCCGCGGTAGGCCTTGTAGCGGCGGCCGTCGCGCAGGAGGTTCTCGCCGGGCGCCTCGCTGGTGCCGGCCAGCATGGAGCCGACCATCACGGTGTCGGCGCCGGCGGCGATCGCCTTGGCGATGTCGCCGGTGTGCTTGATGCCGCCGTCGGCGATGAGCGGGACCCCCGCCGCCGTCGTCACCTCGGCGACCGCCATGACCGCCGACAGCTGGGGCATGCCCACGCCGGTCACCACCCGCGTCGTGCAGATCGATCCGGGGCCGATGCCCACCTTGATGGCGTCCGCCCCGAGGGCGATGAGGTCGCGGGCGGCGTCGGCGGTGGCGACGTTGCCCGCGACCACGTCGACGTCGAAGCTGGACTTGAGGAACGCGAGGGCGTCGAGGATGCCCTCGCTGTGGCCGTGGGCGCTGTCGAGCACGAGGGCGTCGACACCGGCCTCGACGAGGGCCCCCGCGCGGTCGGCCAGGTCGTGGCTGACGCCCACCGCCGCGGCCACGCACAGGCGGCCGAGGTCGTCCTTGGACGCGTGGGGGTACGCGAGCTTCTTGGTGATGTCCTTGATCGTGATCAGGCCGGTGAGCCGGAAGGCCTCGTCGACCACCAGCAGCTTCTCGATCTTGTGGCCACGCAGGATCTCGCGGGCCTCCTCGAGCGTGGTGCCGGTCGGGACGGTGACCAGCCCGTCCTTGGTCATGAGCTCGCTGACGCCGCGGCTCATGTCGTCCTCGAAACGCAGGTCGCGGTTCGTCAGGATGCCGAGCAGCCGCTGGTCGCTCGCGACGATCGGCACGCCCGAGATGCGGTACTCGCCCATCAGGCGCTCCGCGTCGCCGATGGTGGCGGTCGGGGGCAGCGTGATCGGGTCGACGATCATGCCGGACTCGGAGCGCTTGACCTTGCGCACGGTGTCGGCCTGGGCGTCGACGCTCATCTTCTTGTGCACGACGCCCACCCCGCCCTGGCGCGCCATGGCGATCGCCATCTGGGTCTCGGTGACCGTGTCCATGGCCGCCGACACGATCGGGATGCGCAGCGCCAGGCGGCGGCTGAAGCGGGCGTCGAGGGCGACGTCCTTGGGCAGCACGGCGGAGCGCCGCGGCACCAGCAGCACGTCGTCGAAGGTCAGGGCCTGGGAGAGGATCTTGCCTTGTGCGGCGGTCGCGGTCCGTTCGGCGGTCATCGTCATGGGTCCCTCGGTGCACGGGCTCGGCCCGTCGGCGTTGCGTGAGCCTAGCACGGAGGCGCCGGGCGGCCGGGCGGCGTGTGGCTTCACGCCAGCCAACCCCGCAAGGCCGTCAACCACGGCGCGGGGAGGCGCACGGCGCGTCCGCTCGCGGCCGTCGGCACGTGCAGCGTCTCCGCGAGCGCCAGCGTGACGCGTCCACCGCAGTCTCCGCGCTCGACCCGGTAACCGAAGCGCAGGCGCCGCGAGCGGGCCTCCAGGAGCCGGACGTCGATCGCGAGTTCGTCGTCGAAGCGGGCGGCCGCGCGGTACTGGACGGAGAGTCCGGCGACCGCGAGCGAGACGCCCTCCTCCTCCAGGTCGCGGTAGCGCAGCCCGCGGTCGCGCAGCCACTCGACCCGCGCGGCCTCGAGCCACACCACGTACGCCGCGTGGTGGGCGATGCGCATCTGGTCGGTCTCCGCGAAGCGTACCCGCAGGTGCATCGCCGTCAGCCTAACGCCCCAACGCCGTCGAGGATCGACAGGGCGCGGCGATCGATCGCTGCCAGGCCGAGCGCGAGGGCCTCGTCGCGCCGGTACCAACCGACCTCGGCGTCCGCCGGCGGGGTCGGCGCCCGCCAGACGACGGCCTCGACGCGGCGATGCGTCAGCAGGTGGTGGAACGAGGCGACGCGCTCGCCGTCCGCCGGCGCCTCGCTGCGCCACGGGGGTCCATGGAGCCCGCCCCATAGACCCTCCTGAGGTCGCCGCTCGAGCCCCAACCGCACGTGGCCGTCCTCTCCGGCGCGGACGACCCACCACGCGTGGAGCGTCAGCGGCTGGACGCGCGCGCGCCGGCGGGGGGCGGGGAAGGCGGTCGGGTCGCCGGCCGCGGCCGCGGCGCAGCCGGGCCGCAGGGGGCAGCCGTCGCAGGCGGGCCGCCGCGGCGTGCAGACCACGGCGCCCAGCTCGACCAGCGCCTCGGCCACGCGTGCGGGGTCGTCGTCCACGGGTACGGCCTGCGCCGTCGGTCCGGTGCCCAGCAGCAGGTCCGCCAGGCCGCGCCGCAGCTCGGCGTCCGTCGGCTCGCGCAGCCCCAGCAGGCGGGCGCCCACGCGGCGCACGTTGCCGTCGACCGCGATCGTCGCGCTGCCGAGGGCCTGGGCGGCGACGGCGGCCGCGGTGTAGGGCCCCACCCCGGGCAGCCGCAGCCAGCCGGCGACGTCGGGCGGCCAGCGGCCCCCGAGGTCGTGCGTGACCACCCTGGCGGCGGCGTGCAGCGCGCGTGCCCGGCGGTAGTACCCGAGGCCCGCCCAGGCGGCGAGCACCTCGCCCTGGTCGGCGGCCGCCAGGCTCTGGACGTCGGGGAAGCGCGCCAGGAAGGCCGGCAGGCGCGCGACGACGGTGTCGATGCGGGTCTGCTGCGACATCGTCTCCACGACCCACGTGAGGTAAGGGTCGCGGGGCTCGCGCCGCCAGGGGAGGGGACGCGCCGACCGGTGGTACCAGCGAAGGAGCTCCGTCCGCATCGGGGGAGCGTACCGCGAGGCCACCCGACGACACGCGCTTGCGAAGCGAAGGCGCGGGACCGATCGGGCATCGCGAACGGGCTCGCGGCGCCCGCCTCGCGAGCGCATCGACGGCGGCGCCCGAAGGCGACAAGAAACACGTTCTGGACGACGAGGGATGCGATTTGACAGGCGGTCCGGCGAACGACTACGATGCTGCGCGTCGGCCGAGCGATCTCGGTCACCCTGCAGCCGACTTAAGAATCATAAGTGGCCTCGCCGGCCCCCGGAGGACCCCATGCCCGTCACCGCCATCCGTACGCCGCACGGCACCGTCGACGTCGACCCCGCCGCCCTCGAGCTCGGCGAACTGCTCGTCAGCGACGACGGCGTCGAGCTCGAGGTCGTGTCCCTCGACCCGCTGCGCCTCGAGCCCGCGCCCATGGAGGACGAGGACTGGGGCGAATGACTTCGACCTCGCCGCGCATCGCCGTCGTGTACGACCGCCTCCGCCCCGAGGAGCGGCTGCTGTTCGACGCCTTCGAGGCGGCCGGCGTCGCCGTCGACCGCCTCTACGCGCCCCAGCTCGCCTTCGACCTCGGCTCGGCGCCCGAGCGCCGTTACGACGTCGTGCTCGAACGCTGCGTGTCTCAGGCGCGTGGCCTGGCGCTCGCGCGGCTGTACGCCGCGGCGGGCAGCGTCGTCCTCAACCGGCCCGAGGTCATCGAGGCCTGTGGCGACAAGCTCGCCACCAGCGCGATCCTGGCGGCCGCCGGGGTGCCGACGCCGCGCACGGTGGTCGCGTTCGGCGCAGAGGAGGCCCTGGCGCGCTGCGAGGAGCTCGGCTACCCGGTCGTCCTCAAGCCCGTCGTCGGCTCCTGGGGGCGCATGGTCAGCCGGCTGTCCGACGCCGACGCGGTCGCGGCGGTGCTCGAACACAAGGAGGTGCTCGGCGGCGCCGCCCACCGCGTCATCTACCTGCAGGAGCACGTGGCGAAGCCCGGGCGCGACATCCGCGCCTTCGTCGTCGGCGACCGGGTGGTGGCCGCGATCTACCGCGAGAGCGACCACTGGATCACCAACACGGCCCGCGGCGGCGTCGCCCGCGCGTGCCCGGTCGACGCCGGGTTGGCCGACATCGCGCTGCGCGCGGCCCGTGCGGTGGGCGGCGGCGTGCTGGCCGTCGACCTCCTCGAGAGCGAGCGGGGGCTGCTGGTCGTCGAGGTGAACCACACGATGGAGTTCCGCAACTCGATCGCCACGACCGGCGTCGACATCCCGGCAGAGGTGGTGCGGCACGCCGTGCTGCTCGCCGACGCGGCGACCGCCGACGCCGGTGGGGTGCCGATGGACGCGGACGTCGTCCCGCCGTCCGACGCCGCCTGGGCAACCTGGCGGCCGCCGTCCGCTCCCGCGCCCACGGTAGGGTGAGCGCGTGAGCGACGCCTCGCGCACCGTCGCGATCGTCGGCGGCAGCGGTTTCGCCGGCGGCGAGTTCCTGCGCCTGGCGCTGGGCCATCCCCGACTCGACGTCGTCCAGGTCACCAGCGAGCGGCACGCGGGGGAGCCCGTCGCCCTGGTCCACCCGAACCTGCGCGGCGTGACCCGGCTGCGCTTCGAGCCACTCGCCGACCTGCGGCCGGCGGACGTCGTCGTCGCGGCCCTGCCGCACGGCGAACTCGTGGGACGGATCGACGACCTCCTGGCGAAGGCCGGGGTCCTGGTCGACCTGTCGGCCGACTTCCGGCTGCGCGACCCGGAGGCCTACGCCCGCTGGTACGGGGCGCAGCACGCGCGCCCCGAGCTCCTGCCCTCCTTCGTCTACGCCAACCCCGAGCTCGACCGGGCGGCTCCCGGCGGCGCGCGGCTGCCCGGGGCGACGCGCCTGGCCGGCGCCGGCTGCATCGCCACCGCCACCGTGCTGGCGCTGTTGCCCCTCGTCCGCGGCGGGCTGTTGGCGCGGCGGGAGGTCATCGTCGAGGCCAAGGTCGGCTCCTCGGCGGCGGGCCACGCGCCGACCGCGGCCGGCCACCACCCCGTTCGCGCGGGGGTCGTGCGCACCTACCAGCCGGTGCGGCACCGGCACACGGCGGAGGTCCTGCAGGCGTTCCCTGGCGTCGAGGCGCACGTCACCGCCACCGCGATCGAGCGCGTCCGCGGGGTGCTGGTCACCGTTCACGCCTGGCTCCACGACGGCAGCGGCGAGGGCGACGTGCGCGCCGCGCTCGAGGAGGCCTACGGCGACGAGCGCTTCGTGCGGCTCGTCACCGCCCGGCGCGGCGTCCACCGGGTGCCGGACCCGCGGGTGCTGGACGGCAGCAACTGGTGCGACCTCGGCTTCGCGCTCGATCCGGACAGCGGGCGGCTGGTGGTGATGAGCGCCATCGACAACCTGGTGAAGGGGACGGCCGGCCACGCGCTGCAGTCGCTCAACGTCGCCCTCGGCTGGGACGAGGACGAGGGCCTGGGTTTCCCGGGCCTGTTCCCGTGAGCGGGTTCGCTGGTGCCGGCGGGCTGCCGCGTCGCCGTGCCCCGGCCGCGCGGGCCGTCTGGCAGGCGGCCGCGGCGGAGGCGTCCGCGTGATCGTCGTCAAGCTTGGCGGTGCCGAGGGCCTCGATCACGACGCGATCGCCGACGACGTCGCGGCCTACTGGTCCGCGGGCGGCCGACTCGTTCTGGTCCACGGCGGTGGCGCCGCCGCGACCCGGCTGGGCGAGGCCCTGGGCGTCCCCCCGCGGTTCGTCACCAGCCCGAGCGGGCACACCAGCCGCTACACCGACCGGCCGACCCTCGAGGCGTTCACGATGGCGGTCGCCGGGGGCGTCAACAAGGCGTGGGTCGAGCGCCTGCAGTCGCGCGGCGTGCCTGCGCTCGGGCTCTCGGGCCTGGACGGACGCCTCATCGAGGCGCGCCACAAGCGCAGCGTCCGCAGCGTCGAGCGCGGCAAGGTCGTCATCCTGCGCGACGACCACACCGGCGCCGTCGAACGGGTCGACGCGGGCCTGCTGCGGCTGCTGCTGGGCGCCGGCTTCCTGCCCGTCATCGCGCCGCTGGCCGCCTCGCACGAGGGCGCTGCCGTCAACGTGGACGGCGACCGGGCCGCGTCGGCGATCGCCGTCGCGCTGGCGGCCGAGGCGCTGGTGCTGCTGTCCAACGTCCCCGGGCTCCTGCGTGCCTTCCCGGACGAGGCCAGCCTGGTGCCGCGGATCGCCCTCGCCGAGGTCGACGGCGCGCTGGCGTGGGCCGAGGGCCGCATGAAGAAGAAGCTCGAGGGCGCCGCCGCCGCGGTCGCCGGCGGTGTCGCGCGCGCGATCCTGGCGGACGGCCGGGGCGCGTCGCCGCTGCGCCGGGCGCTCGCCGGGCACGGTACCGTGGTCGCCTGACGCCCGATCCCCGAGGAGCCCGCATGACCGACGCCGTCCCCCCCAACCCCCCCCCCCCCCCCCCCGCCCCCGAACCCGCTCCCGGTACGGCCGAGATCCTCGCCCGCGCCGCCGCGCACGCCCCCGGCCTGTGGTCGCCCGACGTCGTGTTCGTGCGCGGCGAGGGGGCGCGGCTCTTCGACGCGGACGGCCGCCGCTACCTCGACGGCATGGCGGGCATCGCGGTCGCCAGCGTGGGGCACGGCAACGCGCGCCTCGCCGAGGCGATCGCCGCCCAGGCACGCCGGCTGATCGTCTGCCCGCAGAACCTGGGCAGCGACGTCCGCACGGCGTTCGTCGACAAGCTCTTCGAGCACCTGCCGCCGCCGCTGTCGCGCGTGTTCCTGGCCAACTCCGGGGCCGAGGTCAACGAGGCGGCGCTGAAGTGGGCGCGGGTGGCGACCGGTCGGCGGCGGGTCGTCGCCGCCAAGCGCGGCTTCGCCGGCCGGACGCTCGGCGCGCTGGCGATGACCTGGGAGACCAAGTACCGCGAGCCCTTCGAGCCGCTGTCGGTGCCGGTCGACTACGTCCGCTACGACGACCTCGGCGAGCTCGAGGCCGCCGTCGGCGACGACACGGCGATGATCTGGCTGGAGCCGGTCCAGGGCGAGGGCGGGGTGCACCCGGCCAGCGCCGCGTACCTGCGCCGAGCGCGCGAGCTCGCCGACGAGCGCGGCGCCCTGCTGGCGTTCGACGAGATCCAGTGTGGGGTCGGCCGCACCGGCCGCTTCCTCGCCAGCGAGCACGCCGGCGTCGTGCCCGACCTCGTCACGCTGGCGAAGGGCCTCGCCGGCGGCGTGCCGATCGGCGCGCTGGTCATGACCGACGCCGTCGCCGCCGCGATGCCCGCCGGCGGTCACGGCACGACCTTCGGCGGCAACCCCCTGGCCGCCGCCGCCGGCCTGGCGGTGCTCGAGGAGATCGAGGCGCGCGACCTCATGGCCCACGCCGAACGCATGGGCCGGCGCTTCCGCGAGGGCATCGAGGCGCTCGGCAGCCCGCGCGTCCGCGAGGTGCGCGGCCTCGGCCTCATGCTCGGCATCGAACTCAAGGAGAGGGTCGCGCCCATCATCGCGGCGTTGCGCGACGAGGGGCTGCTGCTCATCAACGCGGGCGCCAACGTCATCCGCTTCGTGCCGCCGCTGATCATCGCCGAGGACGAGGTCGACGAGGCGGTGGCGGCGTTCGGCCGCGTGCTGCTGCGGTGACCGGCGCGTGCGGCACCCGTGCCCGGCCGGGTGCCGCCGGCGTCCCGGACCTGCTGGACGACGCCGGCGCGCGCGCCTTCCTGGAGGCGATGGTGCGGCTGCCGAGCCCCAGCGGGTCGGAGGCCGCGGTCGCCGAGGGCTTCGTGGCCGCGCTGGCCCCGCACGCCGACGAGGCGTTCGTCGACGAGGTCGGCAACGCCGTCGCGGTCGCCGGGCGTGGCGCGCTGCGCGTCACGCTGCTCGGACACCTCGACACCTTCCCGGGCGAGCCGCCCGTGCGCCTGGAGGACGGCGTCCTCCACGGCCGCGGCGCGGTCGACGCGAAGGGACCGGCGGCGGCGCTGGCGG
>JAHYJQ010000119.1 GCA_019429025.1 Trueperaceae bacterium
GGCGGTCAGCGGCTGGCGAGCCAGGTGACGGGGGCTTGGAAGCCGTTCTCGGCGATGGCCGGGTCGAGGAAGGGTCCGTCGCGGCCGTAGCGCACGACCTCCACCTCGAGCCGACGGACGCCCCATGCGACGGCGCTGGCGTAATCGGCGAACCACAGGTCGATCTGACCCGTCTTGCGCGGGTGCATCGTGTCCTCGACGACGAACAGGTTGGCGTCGAGCAGCGCCTGGTAGGCGCCGGCGCCGCGGCCTGAGTGGAAGTTGCCCAGGTCCGTCAGCCGCACGAGCGTGCCGTACGGCAGGTCGGCGCCCAGCAGGTCGCGGCTGACCGCGATGATGCCCCAGCTGGTGCGGGTGCCCGTCGCGGTGGTGAAGGGTTGGGCGTTGGTTTGGCTCTCCAAGGAGTTGTAGGCGGTCGCTCGCACCGTGAACACCGGGTTGGCGACGGGCCCCACCACGACCGTGGGCGCGGGTTCGACCGTGCGCGGCGTGGCGAGGATCTCGACGGTGGGGACCAGATCGAGGACGACGACCGGTTCGGGCGGGGCACCCTTGGGAGCGCTGAAGGCGAGGGTCTGGGCGATCACGAGCGCCACGATGGTGACGGCGAGTGCCCGACGACGATGCGCCATCGGCACCTCCTGACGTGAAGATGTTAACAGCCGTGCCGTGAGTCGCGCGTGTGCACGGGTACCGTAGGCCATCACCTGGCCGTCACGTGCCCACCCAGGATAGGCCAAGAACCATGTCCAGGACGGGGATGCCGCGTGGCGTGGTAGCATCGCGCGGTGAGCGCGGATCGCACGCAGAGCGTGGGCACCGCCCGGGGCGGGGACCCCGCCCCGGGCGCGGACCCCGCGCGGGGCGCGGACCCCGCGCCGCGTGCGGACCCCGCGCGCAACGCGGGCCGGGTCGGCTTCGAGGTGCTCGTCCGCCGGGGCGGCGCCCGGCGCGGTCGCCTGCACACGGCGCACGGCGCCGTCGAGACGCCGGCGTTCGTCGGCGTCGGCACCCAGGCGACGGTCAAGAGCGTCGATCCGCAGCGGGTGCGCGAGACCGGCACGCAGGTGCTGTTCGCCAACACCTACCACCTCTACCTCCGCCCGGGTGCCGAGCGCGTCGCCGCCCACGGCGGCGTGCACCGCTTCATGGGGTGGGACCACCCGGTGATGACCGACTCCGGGGGTTTCCAGGTGTTCTCGTTGGGGGCGTCGATCGACCACGGGGTCGGCAAGGTCGCCGGCATCTTCCCGGGGGAGGCTGCGCTGCCGGCAGCGGCGCGCGAGGCGGCGACCCCCCGCCTGTCGGCGGTCGGCGGCTCGATGGTCGAGGTCGGCGACGAGCAGGTCCGCTTCCGCAGCCACGTCGACGGCAGCGTGCACGTGTTCACGCCCGAGGTCAGCATCCGCGTGCAGCGGCTGCTGGGCGCCGACGTCATGCTCGCCTTCGACGAGTGCACCAGCCCGCTGCACGACGAGGCGTACACCCGGCTTTCGAGCGACCGGACGCACCGCTGGGCGGAGCGCTGCCTGGCGACCTTCGAGGCCGAGCCGGCGCGCCACGGCTACCCCCAGCTGCTCTTCGGCGTGGTGCAGGGGGGCGCGTTCGCGGGGTTGCGGCGCGAGAGCGCGCGCATCATCGGCGGGATGCCCTTCGGCGGCATGGCGGTCGGTGGCAACCTCGGCCGCACCCACGCCGACATGCACCGCGTCCTCGAGTGGACGGTGCCGGAGCTCCCCGAGGGCCTCGCGCGCCACCTGCTCGGCATCGGTGACGTCCCCTCGGTGCTGGCGGCGGTCGCCCGCGGCGTCGACACCTTCGACTGCGTCGCGCCGACCCGCAACGCCCGCAACGGCGGGGCCCTCGCCCGCGCGGACGACGACGGCCGCCCGCTGCCGAACTTCCGCCTCAACCTGCGCAACGCCCGCTTCGCGGACGACCTGCGGCCGATCGAGAGCGACTGCGGTTGCCCCACCTGCCGGCGCTTCTCGCGCGCCTACCTGCGGCACCTGCTCAAGGCCGACGAGCCCCTCGGACCGCAGCTCGTCAGCGTCCACAACCTGGCGTTCATGGCGCGCTTCATGGCGGAGGTGCGGGCTGGCATCGAGGCGGACGCGTTCCGCGACGTCGTCGAACGCTGGTTGGGGCATCTCCCCGAGGCGCGGGCGGCGGTGGTGGGCGGCTGAGCGCGGCGGGTCGCCGGGCGGCCGGTGCGTGCCTCGGGATCAGAAGTTGCGTTCGATGAGGTCGATGACGGTGCCGTCCTGCGTGACGAAGCGGACGATGCCCACGCCCGGCACCAGGAAGAGGTCGAGCAGGGTCTGGCCGCCGGTGGAGGTCAGCGTGCGCTGACGGATCTGCAGGGCGTTGAAGCGCCCCGCCGGCGTCTGCACCCCCCGCAGGCCCACCACCTCCGAGCTGAGGGTGATCTCGATGCCCGCCAGGCGCGTCGTCGAGGTCCAGGTGAGCCCCGGTTGGAGTGGCGGCGGCCCGTAGATCAGCAGCGGCGGGTCGTACAGCGTGACGCGGCCGGCGGCGGCCGTGCCCATCGTGGCGACACCGTCGGGGCCGAACGTCAGGTAGTCCTCGGAGACCGGGACGCCGTCGAGGTAGTGGGTCAGCACCATCACCTCGCTGCCCTCGAGGCTCCGCGGCCCGGACATCACCTGGGTGGTGCCGCTGTCGTACGTCCACGTCAGCCCGTCGCCGAACGGGTAGTAGCCGTTGGCCGACGCCGCGCCCGCCAGCGCGACGGCGGCGAGCAGCGCGAGGGCGAGGCGTCGCGGCGCGGCGCGTCTCACGCGTCCTCGCCGTCGCGCGAGAGCACCTGGGCGCGGTCGCTGGCCTCTTCGATCGCGTCCATCAGCGCGAACCGCACGCGGTGTCGCTCCAGCGTCCGGATGCCGGCGATGGCGGTGCCACCGGGGGAGGCGACCTCGTCCTTGAGCTCGGCCGCGTGCTTGGTCTCGAGCAGCCGGGCGGTCGCGAGCAGCACCTGCCGCGCCAGGTCGCGCGCGACCTCGCGACCGAAGCCGACGCGCACCCCACCGTCGGCCAACGCCTCCGCGACGACGGCGACGAACGCCGGTCCGCTGCCGGCCAGGCCGGTGTAGGCGTCGAACAGCGTCTCGGGGACCTCGTGGACGGTGCCGACCGCCAGGAACAGGCTGCGGGCGAAGTCGCGGTCGTCCGCGGGCGTCTCCGGATGCCACGCCAGGGCCGTCGCCGACGCGCCGACGGCGGCGCCGAGGTTGGGCATGGCGCGGACCACCTTGCGCGAGCCGAGCCGCTTCGAGAGCGTGGCGGTGGTCACGCCGGCCATGAGGGACACGTACGATGCCTGCCGCTGGGCGATGAGCGGCGCGACGGACTCGAAGGACTGCGGTTTGACCGCGACGAGCACCCGGTCGGCGTGGTGGACGCCGTCGTCGTCGAGCGGCGTGGCGCCGAAGCGGGCGGCGAGGGCCGCGCGGCGACCGGGGTCGGGGTGGTAGATGCCGACGTCGGCGGCGTCGAGCAGTCCGGCGCGCACGGCGCCCGCGAGCACCGCCCCACCCATCTTGCCGGCTCCGACCAGCGCGAGTTTCACGCCGTCACTCTAACGCGCGCCCCCGGCGACGCCGCGCGACGGCGCCCACGGCGAGCGCGCCCAGCGCGGCACCGGCGACGTCGGCGAGCAGGTCGAGGGGATCGGGGTGACGACCGGGCACGCGGGCCTGCACGAGCCACTCGTCCACGACGCCGACGAGGCCGCCGCCCGCCACCGCCACCGCCGCGCGACCGCTGCCCAGGCGCAGGAGCGCGCCGAGGACGGCGTAGAGCCCGGCGTGGACGACCTTGTCGTCGTGCGGGAAGCGCCACCAGAAGTCGAGCGCCCCGCCGCCGAGCGGCAGCGACGACAGCGCGAAGAGGCCGACGACCCACAGCGCGGCGGCGAGCAGCGCCCAGCGCCGGCGGCGGTCGGGGCCGTGCGGCTTCACGCGTGCGTCACCAGTTCCACCAGCACGCCGCCGGTCCAGCGCGGGTGGAGGAACGCGACGCGGCTGCCGCCGCGGCCCAGCCGCGGCTCGGGATCGACGAAGCTCGCGCCGAGCGAGCGCAGCCGTGCGATCTCGGCGTCGAGGTCGGCGACCCGGAACGCGAGGTGGTGTAGGCCGGGCCCGCGCCGCGCCAGGAAGCGCGCGACCGGGCCGTCGTCGGCGAGGGGCGCCAGGAGTTCGATCGCCGCGCCGCCCGCGCGCAGCAGGCGCACCCGCACGCCCTGGTCGGCGACGACCTCGTCGGGTCCGTCGGGCAGCAGCCCGAGGGCGAGGTAGGGCCCCGCCTCCTCGAGCGAGGGCACGGCGATGGCGACGTGGTCGAGGGCGAGCCCCTCGAGGCCGCGGATCGCTTTGGGCCTGGGTTCGCCCGCGGGCGAACCCACGCCCGCTGGGTCGTGCTTCATGCCGGTGCCGCGGGCGTGAGCTCGCCCGCGAGGTCGCGCGCCATGGCGTCGGCGACCGTTCGGGGGTCGTCGCCGCGCGACAGCAGCACGAGCAGCTTGGCGAGCGCCGCCTCGGCCGTCAGGTCGCCGCCGGACACCACGCCGGCCTCGGCGAGCGCCCGGCCCGCGGCGTAGGCGCCCATCTGCACGCCGCCGCGCAGGCACTGCGTCACGTTGACGACGACCACGCCGCGCTCGACGGCCGCGCGCAGCACCGCCAGCAGCTCGGCGTCGCGGCTCGGGGCGTTGCCGCTGCCGTAGGTCTCGAGCACGAGGCCGCGCACCGGGTCGCGCAGCACGTTGCGCAGCGTGTCGGCGGTGATGCCGGGGAAGAGCCGCAGCGCGACCACGCCGACGTCGGCGAGGCGGCCGACCCGCAGGGGGCCGCCGGCGGGCGGGCGGAGCAGGTCGTGGCGCCACGTGACGTCGACGCCGACCTCGGCGAGGGGGGGCAGGTTGGGCGAGGCGAAGGCGTCGAAGCCGCTCGTCGACACCTTGGTGCTGCGGCAGCCGCGCAGCAGGCCGCCGCCGAGGTAGACCGCCACCTCGGCCCAGCCCGGCGTGGCGGCCAGCAGCAGCGACGTGACGAGGTTGTCGTGGCCGTCGGAGCGCACCTCGACGAGCGGCAGCTGGGAGCCGGTCAGCACGACGGGTCCCGGCAGGCCCTGCAGCAGGAAGGCGAGCGCCGAGGCGCTGTAGGCCATCGTGTCGGTGCCGTGCAGGACGACCACGCCGTCCGCCGGCGGGGGGCCGCCGTCCGCGCCGCAGAAGGCGGCCGCCACCCGGTCGGCGATCCGTTGCCAGTCGCCGGGGCGCACGTCGGAGGAGTCGAGCAGCTCGTCGAACTCCTCGAGGCGAACGCTGGGGAGCCGCGGGTCGTCCAGCTCGGGGAGGCGCGTCAGCGCGGTCGCCAGGGCGCCCGCTCGGGGGGCGTAGGCGCCGGCCGCGTCGCGCACCATGCCGAGGGTGCCGCCGGTGTGGAGCACGACGACCCGGCGTCGGGGCTGCGTGTCGGTCATCGGCGCGAGGCTACCACCGGGCCCGGCGGTAGACTCGTGCCCATGGATGCGGCCGCGCGCGTTCCCGCGCGCGTCGACCCCTGGGTCGTCGCGATCGTGTCGCTGGCGCTCGTCGTCGTGACGGCGATCCTCCTGCCGCTGTTCCTCGATCCTCAGGTCGCGGCGCTGGCCAAGGCCGGCATCGCCGTCATGTGGTCCGGCACGGTCGGCCTCACGCTGGGCATGTCGCTGCCGGTGCGCTACCGCTTCGAGGACCCGGGGTTCACCGTGCGGGCCGGGCTGCTGACGCTGCGCTTCGCGTACCGCGACATCGTGCGCGCCGACCGGGTCGTCAGCCCGCTCTCGGGTCCAGCGTGGTCGCTGGTGCGGGTCCGCCTGGCGCTCGACGGCGGCGGCTGGATCGAGGTGGCGCCGCGCGACCGCGAGGCCTTCCTGGCGGACCTGGCGGCGCGGGCGCCGCACCTGCGGCCGTCGCCGCGCGGCCTGGCGGATCCGGAGCGCGTGCGCGTGACGCCGGCGGCGAAGCCGCGTGGGGGTCGGCGGTGAGCCTGAGGTGGCCGGTGCAGGTCGACCGCTGGCTGATCGGCGTGCTGGCGGTGTCGCTGGTGGCGATGGTCGCCGCCCCGATCGCGGTCGCGCTCGATCCCACCGCCCGGGGCGACTTCTGGTGGGTCGCGCTCATGACCGTCGGCATCTGGGCCCTGGTGGTCGTCCTCACCCTGCCGACCCGCTACGACCTGACCCTCGACGAGCTGCGCGTCCGCTCGGGCGTGTTGCGCACGAGCCTGCGCTGGGCCGACGTCGTCCGCGTCGAGCTGACGTTCAGCCCGGTCTCGTCGACCACGGCGGCGTGGACCTTCCGGCGGGTGTCGCTGGCGACCCACCGCGGCCGCGTCCTCGAGGTCGGGCCGCGCGACCGTCTCGGCTTCGTGGCCGAGGTGCTGGCGCGGGCGCCGCAGCTCGTCGAGGAGGCAGGCGCAGGGAAGGCGCGGGCGTGGCACGACCCGGCGCGCGACCGCCGGCGGCGGCGCGCCTAGCCCCGGTCAGCCGCCGTCGAGCTCGATGCCCATGACGCCGGCGACGCGCGCGAGATCGGCGTCGCCCGCGAGCAGGGCCGCGCGGTGGCGCCAGGCTACGGCGGCGATCATGCAGTCGACCATGCCCCGTGGCGTCACGCCGCGCCGGCGGCAGGTGCGGTAGATGCGGGAGGCGGCGTCGAAGTCGGCGGCGGGGTCGAACGGGAGGAACGAGAACGACAACAGCAGGTCGCGCAGTCTGGCGGCGGCGAGGTCGTCGCGGGCGCCGGCGGTCACCTCCATGACGATCGGGTCGCTAACGGCCAGCGGGCCGCCGCCCTCGATGAGCCCGGTCAGCCGTCGCTCGACGGCACTGCCGGTCGCCCGGTCGAACTCGACCCAGGCGGAGCTGTCCGCGAGGATCACGGCGCAGGCGGGGCGTCGGCCGGTAGGTCGGCGATCAGCCGCGCGCCGCGCATGGCGAGCGCCTCGCGGGCCGACAGCGGCTGGCCCGCGAGGTGCCGCAGCGCGAGGTCGACGGCCTCGGTCTTGGTGCGCACGCCGTAGCGCCGCATGATCGTGTCGACGGCGGCGGCGTCGAGCTCGAGGTTGGTGCGGTGGCGATCCATACACCTATCGTACACAATGACGTGTACGACAGGTGGGCCCTAGCGGATGCCCGGCGGCACCTGCGCGGGCGGCGGCTCGGGCAGGTTCAGCGGCATGGGCACGCCGTCGAGGCGCTTGATGAGGCCGTTCTCGTTGCAGCCGCCGAAGAACGGGCAGCGCAGGCACTCCGACCACACCCGCGGGTGCAGCTCGCGCGACTTGTCGATCAGCGTGAAGCCGCACTTCTCGAAGAACGCCACCGAGTAGGTCCAGGCGAACAGCGTCGGGATGCCGACGCGGCGCGCCTCCGCCTCGCAGGCGGCGACCAGGGCGCGGCCGACGCCGCGGGTCTGGACGTGGGGCACCACCGCCAGCCCGCGCACCTCGGCGATGTCGCCCCACAGGATGTGCAGGGCGCCGTTGCCGGCGAAGGTCGCGCGTCCCTCGTCGTCGATCGCCTCGGCGACGTAGAAGTCGCGCAGGTTCTCGAAGATGTTCTGCATCGGGCGCACGAGCATCTTCCCCTGGGCGGCCCAGTGGCCGATGTTCTCGAAGATCGCGGCCACGTCCTCGGCACGCGCCGGGCGGACGCGGAGGTCGGCGCTGGCGGGCGGCGTGGCGGTCACGGCGCGCCGCCCGGCACGGCCGCCGGCGGCGACGCCGGCGCCTCCCGCGCCTCCCGCGCGAGGCGTTCCCGCGCCCGCGCGATCTGCTCCACGACCCGCACCCTGGCGGTGCCGCCGTAGCTGCTGCGCGCGTCGACGACGCTCTCGACGTCGAGCACGCGGTAGACGGCCTCGTCGAGCTGCGGCGCCACCGAGCGCAGGCGCTCGAGCGGCAGGTCCTGCAGGTCGACGCCCTCGGAGAGCGCGATGGCGACGAGCTTGCCGACCGCCTCGTGGGCGTCGCGGAACGGCAGCCCGCCGCGGGCGAGGTGGTCGGCGAGGTCGGTGGCGTTGCTGAAGGCGCGGCCCGCGGCCTGGCGCGTGCGCTCGGCGCGCACGCGGGTCAGCGGCAGCATGTCGGCGGTCAGCCGCAGGCACACGGCCAGCGTTGCGGCCGCGTCGAACACGCCCTCCTTGTCCTCCTGCATGTCCTTGTTGTACGCGAGCGGCAGGCCCTTCATCACCGTCAGCAGGCCCACGAGGGCGCCGTAGACGCGCCCGGTCTTGCCGCGGATCAGCTCGGCGACGTCCGGGTTCTTCTTCTGCGGCATGATCGAGCTGCCGGTGGTGTGCGAGTCGGGGAGCTCGACGAAGCCGAACTCCTGGCTCGACCACAGGATGAGCTCCTCGGCGAGGCGCGACAGGTGCATCATCGCGATCGCGGCGGCCGACAGGAACTCGAGGGCGAAGTCGCGGTCCGAGACGGCGTCGAGCGAGTTGGCCGCCGGTTCGCGGAAGCCCAGCAAGTCGCTGGTGCGGTGGCGGTCGATCGGGAAGCCGGTCCCGGCCAGCGCGCCGGCGCCGAGGGGCGAGACGTCGAGGCGGGCGAGCGAGTCCTCGAGGCGCGCCTGGTCGCGCGACGCCATCTCGAAGTAGGCGAGCCAGTGGTGGCCGAGGCGGACCGGCTGGGCCACCTGCAGGTGGGTGTAGCCGGGCAGGATGACGTCGAGGTCGCGCTCGGCGAGGTCGACGAACACGGCGCGCAGCTCGCGCAGCAGCGCGATCAGCCGGTGGCTGCGGGCGCGCACGGCGAGCCGGAAGTCGGTGGCGACCTGGTCGTTGCGGCTGCGGGCGGTGTGCAGCTTGCCGCCCAGCGGGCCCAGGCGCTCGGTGAGGCGCCGCTCGAGGTTCATGTGCACGTCCTCGAGCGCCACCGACCAGGCGACCTCGCCGGCCTCGACCTCGCGGCGCAGCGTTCGCAGGCCCGCGACCAACGCGGCGGCCTCGTCGGGCGTCACGATGCCCTGCTCGCCCAGCATGGTGGCATGGGCGATGGAGCCGTCGAGGTCCTCGAGGGCCATCTCCCGGTCGACGTCGATCGAGGCGTTGAAGGCCTGCACGAGCGCGTCGGTGGCCTCGGCGAAGCGCCCGCCCCACATCCGCTCGTCGCGGTCGCCGCTCACGGGCGGCCCGATCCGCCGGGCGATCGGCCACCGGCGCCGGTCGCCTTGCGCTGCCACACGCCGCCCACGACCTTGCGCAGGTGGCGCTGGGGCGGCTGGTGCGCGCCGTTGCGTGACGGCTCGTCGCTGACGCGGTAGCCCAGCCGCTCGTAGTAGGCCAGCTGCCCCGCGTCGGCCCACGGCAGGCTCAGCAGCAGGAACGGCACGTTCTTGCGGATGGCCAGGGCCTCGACCTTGGTGGCGAGCCAGCGGCCGTAGCCCTGGCCCCGCGCCTCGGGCCGCGTCGCGACGCGGTCGACCCGCCAGCCGGCCCCCTCCTCCCGCCAGCGCAGGGCCGCCAGCAGCC
>JAHYJQ010000120.1 GCA_019429025.1 Trueperaceae bacterium
CAGACCCATCACGCGTCGAGTCCCGACGCGCGCCCGCCAGCCGACCCGCTCGAGCGGATCACCTTCTCGCCCGCCGGCGCGGCCAAGGCCTCCGCGCTCCTGGCCGATCAGCCCGACGCCGCGGCGATCCGCGTGTTCATCAAGTCCGGGGGCTGCTCCGGCTACAGCTACGGCATGTCGATCGACGAGCAGCGGCTCGACGGCGACCGCGAGTTCGCCGACGGGGCCGCCCGCGTGGTCGTCGACGCCCGCAGTTGGCCGCTCCTGCGCGGCAGCGAGATCGACTACGTGGAGAACATGATGGGCGGCGGCTTCCACGTCACCAACCCGAACGCGACGAGCGCGTGCGGCTGCGGCAGCAGCTTCCGTACGGACGGCCGGTCCGCCCCCGATGGCGAGGGGAGCGGCGGCTGCGGCTAGCCTCCGGCACAGGTCGAGCGAGCGGCCCGCCCCGGTTCTCCGGAGCGGGCCGTTCCCGTGGGGGAGGCTGCGCGCGTTCGTCGAACGCGCCCGCTCAGCCCGCCGTGAAGCCGTACCGCAGCACCGGCTTGCGCGCGGCCGTCGTCTCGTCGAGGCGTCGCACGGGCGTGCTGCGCGGGGCTTCCGCCAGGTAGCCCGGATCGGCCTGGGCGCGCTCCAAGACCTCGGCCAGGATGGCGGCGTAGGCGTCGAGCGTCTCGAGCGACTCGGTCTCCGTCGGCTCGACCATCATCGCTTCCTTGACGATCAGCGGAAAGTAGACCGTCATCGGGTGCACGCCGTGGTCGAGCAGCGCCTTGGCGATGTCGAGCGTGCGGAGACCCGCCGGCGGCTGCGCGACGAACTCGTGCATGTTGACGCGGTCGAACGCGATCGTGAAGCCCGCCTCCTTCATCCTCACGCGCAGGTAGTTGGCGTTGAGGACGGCCATGCTGCTCACCCGCCGAAGCCCCTCGGCACCGAGCGTGCGGATGTACGCGTAGGCGCGGACGAGGTTGCCGACGTTGCCGTAGAAGCTGCGCATGCGGCCGATCGACCGCGGTCGGTCCGTGTCCAGGACGAAGCGATCGCCCTCACGCGCCACCAGCGGCGCCGGCAGGAAGGGGGCCAGGTGGGCCTTGACGCCCACGGGGCCCGTCCCGGGGCCGCCGCCGCCGTGCGGCGTGGTGAAGGTCTTGTGCAGGTTGAGGTGCACGACGTCGAAGCCCATGTCGCCGGGGCGCGCCCGCCCCACCACGGCGTTGAGGTTGGCGCCGTCGTAGTACAGCTGCGCGCCGACCGCGTGGGCGGCCGCGGACATGCGCAGGATGCGCCGCTCGAAGATGCCGAGGGTGTTGGGGTTCGTCAGCATGACGGCGGCGGTGTCGGGGCCGAGCGCAGCCTCGAAGGCGGCGAAGTCCACCTCGCCGTCGGGCCCCGTGGGCACCTCGACGACGTCGTAACCCGCCATCGACGCGGTGGCCGGGTTGGTGCCGTGAGCGCCGTCGGGGCAGATGACGACGCGCCGCTGCTCGCCCTCGCCGTTGGCCTCGTGGAACGCGCGGATCATGAGGATGCCGGTCAGCTCCCCGTGGGCGCCGGCCGCCGGCTGCAGGCTGATGGCGTCCATGCCGGTGATCGTCGCGAGGTCGCCCTGCAGGCCGTGCAGCAGCGCCAGGATGCCCTGCGCGTGGTCGGGGTCCTGGTAGGGGTGCAGGTCGAGGAAGCGGTCGGCCGCGTCCTCGTGCAGCTTGGGGTTGTACTTCATCGTGCAGCTGCCGAGGGGGTAGAAGTTGCCGTCGATGGAGAACTGCCGGTGCGCCAGCTGGGTGTAGTGGCGCACCAGGTCGAGCTCGGAGACCTCCGGCAGGCGCGGGGGGTGGGCGCGCAGCGCGTCCTCGCCCAGCAGCTCGGCCATGCCCGCACCCTCGGTCACGGGCGGACGGGCGGCCCGCCGGCCCGGCATGCCGCGCTCGAACACGAGCGGGAAGTCGCTCATGCGACCACCTCCGTGCCGACGACGCCCAGCTCGCCGACGTCGTGCAGGGCGGCGAGCAGCGCCTCGATGTCGGCGTCCGTCGTCAGCTCGGTCGCGGCCAGCGTGACGGCGTTGCCGATGCCGTACTCCGGGGGCACGGGAACGCCGGCGCGGACGCCGCGCTTGGCCAACCGGCGGCGCACCGTCGCGCCCTCGGCGCGCGTGCGCAGGACGAACTCCGCGAAGAAGCGCTCGTTGGGCGCGACGTCCGCGCCCGCGCCGCGCAGCGCGGCGGCGAGTCGATGGGCGCGCCGCACGGTCGCCTCCGCCATCTCGCGCAGGCCCGTCGGACCGAGCGCGGCCATGTTGACCGTGGCCAGCAGGGCGGCCAACTGGTGGTTCGAGCAGATGTTCGACTTCGCCTTGGAGCGCCGGATGTGCTGCTCGCGCGCCTGCAGCGTCAACACGAAGGCGCGGCGGCCGTCGACGTCGGTCGTCTGGCCGACGAGCCGGCCGGGCAGCTGCCGCAGCAGGGCGTCGGTGACGACCATGAAGCCGAAGGCGGGCCCGCCGAACTGCATCGGCACGCCGAGCACCTGACCGTCGCCGACGGCGATGTCCGCGCCGTAGCTGCCGGGCTCGCGCAGCACGGCGAGCGCCAGCGGGTCGACCACGGCGATGAGCAGCGCGCCGGCCGCGTGGGCGGCGGCCGCCATCGCCGGCATGTCCTCGAGGTAGCCGAGGTGGTTCGGGTCCTGCACGATGAGGGCCGCGACGTGGTCGCCGACCCCGGGCACCGGCGTGGTGAGCGACGGCTCGAGGTCCACGACCTCGACGTCGATGTCCAGCGGCCACAGGTAGGTCTGCAGCACCTCGCGGGTCTCGGGGTGGACGGCCCGCGACACCATGACGGTCTCGCGGTGGGTCTGCCGGACGGCGAGGAGCGCGGCCTCGGCGACCGCCGAGGCGCCGTCGTACATCGAGGCGTTGGAATTCGGGAGCCCGGTCAGCTCCGACATCATCGTCTGGAACTCGAAGGTCGACTGCAGGACGCCCTGCGAGACCTCCGCCTGGTACGGCGTGTAGGCCGTGACGAACTCGCCCTGTAGCGCCAGCCGCGGCGTCACGGCCGGGATGAAGTGACGGCGGACGCCGCCGCCGAGGAACGTCGGGACGGCCTGTTGGTCACGGGCCGCGAGTGCGTCGAGGTGCGCGAGCAGCGTCACCTCGTCCATCGGGGCGGGCAGGTCGAGCGGCGGATCGAGGATCTCCGCGGGCACGTCGGCGAACAGGTCGTCGACGCGGTCGACGCCGATCGCGGCCAGCGCCCGCCGGACGTCGTCGTCGGTGTGCGGGACGTAGGGCACGCTCAGCCTTCCTCGGCCACCGCCGCGTAGGCGTCCGCGTCCAGCAGGCCGCCCCAGGCGTCGCCGTCGGTCACCCGCAGCCGGAACAGCCAGCCCTCGCCGTAGGCGTCGGTGTTGATCGCCTCCGGCGCGTCCAGGAGCGCGCCGTTGACCTCGACGACCTCGCCGGCCAGCGGCGCGTTGATGTCGGACGCGGTCTTCACCGACTCGACGACCGCCGCGGCCTCGCCGGCCGCCAGCGTGCGCCCGACCTCGGGCAGCTCGACGAAGACGACGTCACCGAGCTGGTCCTGGGCGAAATCGGTGATGCCGACGGTGACGATGCCGTCGGCCGGCTCGGTGGCCCACTCGTGGGAGGCGGCGAAGCGGAGCTCTTGCGGGATCTTCATGTGGCTCTCCTCGATGTCAGCGTACAGGGACTCATGGGCGGTAGAAGGGGGGCGGCGTGACGGTCGCGGCCACGGGTTGCCCGCGGATCTCGACCGCGACCCGGGCGCCTTCGTCGGCGTGCGCCGCGTCGACCCAGGCCAGCGCGATGCTGGTGCGCGTCAGCGGCGAGACGGTGCCCGAGGTCACGCGACCGATCTCGGCGCCGGCCTCGTCCAGGACGCGGTAGCCCTCGCGCGCGATGCCGCGCCCCTCGAGCACGATGCCGACCAGGCGACGCGGGCATCCGCCGGCGCGCAGCGCCTCCAGGCCGAAGGCAGGCTTGTCCTTGACCACCCAGGCGAAGGGGGTGCACAGCGGGTTGCTGCTGGCGTCGAGTTCGTGCCCGAAGAGGGGGAAGCCGGCCTCGAGGCGCAGCGTGTCGCGGGCGCCGAGCCCGCAGGGGGTGACCTCGGCCTCGAGCAGCAGGCGCCAGACGGCGGCGGCGTCGACCGGTCGGCAGAAGATCTCGAAGCCGTCCTCGCCGGTGTAGCCCGTGCGCGCGAGGCGCACCGGCATGCCGGAGAGGGTGGTGTCGACGAGCCGGTTCTTGCGGATCGAGGTGAGGTCCGCGTCCACCAGGCGGTCGAGCTTGGCGGCCGCGCTCGGCCCCTGGACCGCGAGCAGGGCCCACGCGTCGGACTCGTCGCGGACGACGACCCGGAACGGGCCCGGCGTGGGCGCTGCCACGAGGGCCTGCAGGTGGCCCAGGACGGCATCGACGTTGGCGGCGTTGGCGACGACCAGGAAGCTCTCGTCCACGTCGCGGTAGACGTAGAGGTCGTCGATCAGGCCGCCGCGGTCGTTCTGCAGCATGCTGTACTGCCCCTGGCCCGGGCGCAGCTTGGCCGGGTCGTTGAGCGTGGCCCACGAGAGGAACGCCGTGGCGTCGGGTCCCAGGACGCGGAGCTGCACCATGTGGCTGACGTCGAAGACGCCGGCGTCCTGGCGCACGGCGAGGTGTTCCTGCGGGATGCCGGTGGGGTACTGGATCGGCATGCGCCAACCGGCGAAGTCGACCATGCGCCCGTTCAGGGCGACGTGCTCGTCGTGCAGCGGGGTCTGCTTCATGCGCCCAGGCTACCGCGCCCGGCGGGCGGCGTAGGCCCCGGGCGGGGCCGATCGAAGGCGCCGCTCACGCACGTTCCGGGGCGGCGGTCCCACGAGCTCAGGCGCGCTGGGCCAGCTTCTCCAGCACCAGCTTCGACACGGCCTTGAGCGGCTCGATGACGCCGACGTGCTGCTGGGCCACCGCCTCGAACAGCGGCGAGACGCCGTCCGGGTCCAGCACCGCGCGGATCATCTCGACCGGCAGGGCGTCAAGCAGGTCGCGCTTGTTGACCTGGATGACGTAGGGGAGGTCGCCCAGCGACAGGCCGTGCTCCGCGAGGTTCTCACGCAGGTTGCGCAGCGACTCCGCGTTCGCGCGCAGGCGGTTCGGGGCCGAGTCCGCCACGAACACGACGCCGTCCACACCGCGCAGGATGAGGCGCCGGCTGGCGTTGTAGAACACCTGCCCGGGCACGGTGTAGAGGTGAAAGCGCGTCTTGAAGCCGTTGACCTTGCCGAGGTCGAGGGGCAGGAAGTCGAAGAAGAGGGTGCGTTCGTCCTCCGTCTGCAGCGAGACCATCTCGCCCTTCGACTCCACCGGGACGTGCGCATGGATCTGCTTGAGGTTCGTCGTCTTGCCCGAGAGCCCCGGCCCGTAGTAGACGAGCTTGAAGTTGATCTCTCGGGCGGCGAAGTTGATCGTGCTCATGGCGCCTTCCCGTCCCCGAACAGCTCGTCGAGCAGCGCGCCGGCATGGGCACTGAAGCTGCCGCCGATGTCGGCCACCGGGGCCGCCTCGCGGGTCTCGTCGAGCACCGCCTGGATGCGCTCCAGCGTGCGTTTGGTGAAGAGCTTGACCTTGCCGAGCGGCGCGGAGGCGTCGAACACCGTCACCAGCAGCGCCTTGTCGCCGACGGACTCGACGTAGGTGCCGACCCCGTCGCTCTGCTGCACCGTCTCGCGAAAGCTCGCCTCGCCGAAGAGCTGGGCGATCGCCTCGTTCGCCGAGTGGTTCGACGCGATCAGCGTCGCCAGCGAGTCGAGCGAGGGCGGCTTGGGCGCCCAGGCGGCGCGGCGGTGGAGGATGACGAAGCCCTGGCGATCGATCAGCAGCGCGTAGCGCGCGCGGCTCTGCGTGAGCAGGTCGACCAGCAGGCCCTCGACCCGCTCGGCCGCCTCACCGTAGAGATCGAGCGAAGGCTCCAGCATGCGCCATGCTAACGCCCGTGCGTGGGCGCCGGCGTGAAGCTCCCCCCACTGGGGCGATGCGCGGACGGGCGCCGTCGCCCCGTGGTAGACCAACGGCGTGGAGATCCTCATCCGCCCTTCCGCGGCGCACGTGGCCCGCCTGGTGGCGCGTCTCGTCGCGGACCGCGTCCGCGAGAAGCCGGACCTCGTGCTCGGCTGCGCCACCGGCCGGACCATGGAGGCCGTGTACGACGAGCTCGTCGCGCAGCACGAAGCGGGCCGGGTCGACCTCCGGCGCCTGCGCACCTTCAACCTCGACGAGTACGTGGGCCTCGCGCCCGAGGACCCGCGCTCCTACCACCACTACATGCGCGAGCGCCTCTTCGACCGGGTCGGCCTCTCGCCGGAGCGCACGCGGCTGCCCAACGGCGTCGCCCCCGACCTCGCGGCCGAGACGCGGGCATACGAGCGGGCGATCGCCGAGGCCGGCGGGATCGACCTGCAGCTGCTCGGCCTGGGGGAGACCGGCCACATCGGCTTCAACGAACCGCTGTCGGCGCTCATGTCGCGGACGCGCGAGAAGGCGCTGACGCCGACGACGCGGGCGCAGAACGCGGAGATGTTCGGCGGCGACCCGGCGGCCGTGCCCGCGCGCGCGCTGACGATGGGCGTCGGGACGATCCTGGAGGCGCGGGAGGTGCTGCTCGTCGCGACGGGCGCGGCCAAGGCCGCCATCCTGGCGCGGGCGACCGAGGGCCCGATCACGGCGCGCATCAGCGCCACCGCGCTGCAGCTCCACCCCAACTGCAAGGTCATCGTCGACGAGGCGGCCGCGGGCGCCCTCGAGGGCGGCGAGTACTATCGCTTCGCCTACGCCCACGAGCCCGAGTGGGCGCCGTACCGGGCCGACCCGACGCTGTAGCAGGCTCCATCGCGGGTGCGCCGACCGTCATCCCGCTCGGTAGTACCGGCTGGTCTGGTAGCGCTCGACGAACAGCACCTTCGCGAACGCCACGAGGGGCACCGCGACGATCGCGGTGAGGAGCCCGCCAACAGCGAACCCGCCGATGACGGCCAGGATGACCGTGACCGGATGGAGTTTGGTGGACTTCGACATGATCAAGGGCGTCAGTAGGTGGTTGTCGATCTGGTTGGCGACCACGAAGGTGACCAGGACCAACGACACCTGCAGCCAGCCGCCGGCGATGGCGATGGCGAGCGCCGGGATCACCGGCACGATCGTGCCGAGGAACGGGACGAGGTTGAACACCCCCGCCAGCAGCGCGATGAGCCCCGCCAACGGCAGTCCGAGCAGCGTCAGCCCGGCGAACACCATGAGGCCCACGACGGCGGCGATCAGCAGCTGTCCTCGGATGTAGTCACCCATCGCCTCATCCAGGGTCGTTGCCAGGGCCTTGACCGTCTTCTGGTACGGGACGGGCCAGACGGCCAGCAGCGACGCGCTGAAGCGGTGGAAGTCGAACAGCACGTAGACGGTGAGCACCAGGACCAGCACCACCTGAACGACGATGGAGACGGTCCCGCTGACGATCGCGTAGAGCGCCTCCGTGAGTTCCTGGAAGTGAGGCGCCAGGGCTTCCGCCGCCCATTCAAGAAGGGCGCCCAGGGTCCCGAGCGGGCCGGCGATCACCGCGTAGAGCGGTCCCGGCAGGAGACGCTCGAGGTTCTCTGGCAGGGTCTCGAACCAACCCGTGACCGTCTCGCTGAGCGTGACGCCGTCCTCGGTCGGGGTCAGCGATGCGGAAACGGTGGCGACGCTGAGGCTCGAGGCGAACCAGACGATCGCCGCCAGGGTCACGGCAATGAGCGCCACCCCGAAGCCGCGCCGCGCTCCCCGCGCCTGCAGCAGGTCGACCACGGGGTTGAGCACGTAGGCCAGCCCGTACGCGGCCACGAACAGGGTCGTTGCGGGCCGCGCCGCGAGGAAGGCCCAGATGGCCAAGACGGCCACCAGGAGGCCCACGCCGATCTTCACGTAGGGATTGGCCCAGACGGCCCTGAACGCCTCGTTCACGGCGCCCACCTCATCTCGAGGACTCGCTCGTTACCGAGGTCGCCGCTGGCGCCGCGTGCGCGGCGCGACCGCGGGCCTCCACGAGTTTCCCGGCGACCGCAGTAGCGCAGCCGTCAACGGGCCCAACAGCGGCGCGGCGAACGGCGCCAACGCACCGCGCCAGGACCGGGGGCCGGCGCCGAGCGCCACCCCGGCCAGCAGCGCCAAGGCGACGCCTGACCACGGACGGGCGCGAATCGCCTCGGCGGCCCGCACCGCCAACATCGGGCGCGTGTCGGCCTCGGCCGCCAGCGCCCGCAAGCGAGCCTTCGCCAAGGCCGAGCGCTCGTTCAGCTTCGGCGCAGGCGCAGAACGGCCAGCCACGTCGCACCTCCTAGCAGTACCCAGGCGCCGAGCCCGACGATCAGGGCCGCCAACGCGGCGGGCATGCGCGCGAGGAGGGTCAGGTACAGGGACCACACCAGGAAGCCGCTGCCCCCGACCAGCCCGGCCGCGACCACGGCCGTCCCGATCGCGACGAGGGCACCGGTCACCAGCAGCCGGCGAACGCTCATCGTGAGCCGGTCGGCCTCGACCTCGAGCAGCTCGACGACGGCGATCAACAGGGCGACGACGCGCTGCACCACGGGGCTAGCGCTTCCTAGCGATGACCATCCCAAGCACCAGGCCGACGCCCATCGCGGCCGCTAGGGCGACCAGCGGGCGCTCCTGGATCTGGTCGTGGACGCCGGTGACGACGTCCTCGCCGCCTTCCACGACGCTCTGGCCCGCTCCCTTGAGGGCGTCCACGAGTCGCGTCGCCTCCTCCTCGAGCTTGGCGTACGCCGTCGCGCCGGCCTCCTGGGCCGCGTCGCCCGCCTGCTTGGCGGCCTTGCCGGTGTCGTTCGTGAGCTTGCTGAAGTCGGACTGGAGCCTCTCCAGGTCCTTCTTCAGTGCCTTGTACTCCTTCTCGAGTTCGGTGACGGCCATGGCCGGACCTCCGGTTCTGGCGGTCGCGCCGGGGGGGACAGGCGATTGCGGGGACTCGGCATCTCGGGGAACGGGCCTGCAACGCGGCGAGCCGCTCAGGACTCAACGCTAGCACCCGTTCGGACGCCGGCCCGGTACCGTTGCGATTCGGCCCCGGAGGCGCCACTGGGTGCGGCAGGCTTCGTCGCGCCGCTTGCCCATCCGGGGCTGCGGGTTGTATGTTCGGACGCGCGCGGCGGCCGCCCGCCGCGCCATGGCGATGTAGCTCAGCTGGTTAGAGCGCACGACTCATAATCGTGAGGTCGACGGTTCGAGCCCGTCCATCGCTACCAAGCAGCGCCCCGGTCACCGACCGGGGCGCCTTGCTCGTGACGGGCTCTGGTGCCGGGAGCGGGATTCGAACCCGCACGCCCCGAGGGGCAGGAGATTTTAAGTCTCGTGCGTCTACCGTTCCGCCATCCCGGCCGGGCCCTTAGGATACCCAGGCCACCGCGGCCTCTGCCTCCGCGGCCGTCAGGGCCGCGTCCCAGCCGAGCTCCTCGGCCAGGATCTCGGCGACGCGCGGG
>JAHYJQ010000121.1 GCA_019429025.1 Trueperaceae bacterium
CAGCGGGGCGTCCGGGTGGCCGCCCGACAGGCGCTCGCGCATCGCGCGGTCCCGCCGGTCGGGGTGGAAGAGCTCGGTGTCGACCGCCTTGGGCCACAGCCGGACGCGCCGGATGCCCAGCCCGCGGGCCGAGTTCACCATCGGTTGCGAGGTGCACAGGTTGACGTGGGCCTGGTTGTGGACGTCGCGCAGGAAGACCCGAGAGATCGGCGACAGGAAGCCGATGCCCAGGTGCACGGCGTACTGCGTGATGTCGGTGTGGTAGGAGGCGAGCAGCGGCAGGCCGCGCTGGCGAGCCACGATGGTCCCCCACAGGCCCAGGATGACGGGGTTGACCACGTGCACCACGTCGGGGGCGAAGGCGTCCAGCTCGCGCCCTAGGCGCGGGCGCGGCAGGCCGAGGAAGAGCTCGGGCTGCCACGGCCGGAACGGCACCGCCGGCACGCGCACCACCCGGTGGCCCATGTAGGACGGCGGCGGGTCGTGCGGCGCGAAGATCAGCGCCTCGTGCCCCAGGGCGCGGAGCTGCTCGAGCGTGCGGGTGATGCGGGTGACGACGCCGTCGATCTTCGGCAGGAAGTTCTCGGTGTACATCGCGATGCGCATCGTCGGCGTCCTCCTGCGGTTCCGAACGCCCGTCGTCAGCCGGGCGGGGGGCGACGCGGCGGCCGCCCGCAGGGCCGGTGGATGGCGGAGATGGCGTGCCCCACGGCCGTCAAGTTACCACCTCGGCGCCATCAGGCGCGCGCCGAGGCGCGTCGCCGCCAGCGTCGCCAGCGCGCCCGCCAGAGCCGCCCGCGGTAACCCGGCGGGATCGCGGTCGGCCCGCGCAGCGAAGCGTGCCCGCGCAGCGAAGCGTGCCCGCGCGACGCCGCGTGCGCGCGCCATGCCGCGGGGCGCAGCAACGACCCGACCAGCGCGACGGCGATGAAGAGCGGGTGCACGAGGGCCCAGCCGAGCACGCCCCCGACGAGGTCGGGCCGGCCCAGGAGGCGCACCCCCGCGCGCATGCCCGGCACCTCGATGGCGAGCTTCGCGCCCCACAGGCCGAGCACGGCGGCGGCGGCGCCGGGCGCGAGCGGCAGTGACAGCGTTGCGAGCGACAGCGCCAGGCTCTGTGCGCCGAGCAGGGTGATGCCGATCCAGAAGCCGCGGTGGTACTGCTCGACGTGCTGGTAGCGGCTCACCCAGCGCCGCCGCTGGTCGAGCAGCGCGCGCCATGACGGCATCGAGGCGGTGATCACGCGTGCGGCGGGGTCGTCGACGAAGACCGTGCGCGCGCGCGGCAGGCGGCCGAGGCGTTGCGCCAGCAGGTCCTCGTCGCCCGATGGCGCGCGGCCCGCGAGCCCGAAGCCGCCGGCCGCATCGAAGGCCGACCGGCGGTAGGCCTGCGCGTTGGCGCTCGAGGCCAGGGTCCAGCCGAGCCGCGCCAGCGAGCGGGAGACGAGCATGAGCGAGAGCCAGTCGATCGCCTCGAAGCGCTCGCGGAAGCCGCGCGCGGCCCCGGGCCCGCGGGTCGTGACCGATCCCAGCGTCCAGACGACGTGCGGGTCGGCGAAGGGCGTCACCATGGCGCGGGCCCAGCCGGGGTCGACCACGCAGTCGGCGTCGGTCGTCAGGACGACCTCGCCGCTGCCGGCGCGCACGCCGGCAGCGACCGCGTGCACCTTGGGCGCCATTCGCCGCGAGGGTCGTCGCACGCGCACGAGCGTCAGGCGCGGGTCCGACCTGCGCGCCGCGCGCACGACGTCGGCCGTGCCGTCGCTGGAGCGGTCGTCCACGACGATCACCCGCAACACGCCGGGGTAATCGAGCGCTCGCAGCGACGCCAGCGTCGCGGGCAGCCGGGTGGCCTCGTCGCGCGCGGCGACGACGACGTCGACGCTCGGCCAGCGTCGGAGCGCCGGTGTCGGCGGGGTCGGCCAGCGCATCCCGAACGCGATGAGCAGCAGCAGCGCCAGGTACGGCACGACGAGGGCGGTGAGGACGATGAGCCCGGCGGACATCCGGCCGGTCAGGCTAGCATGGCCGCCCGATCGAACGGGAGCGGGGCGGCAGCGGGCGCGGGTCGGCGCGCGACCGCCACGCTCCGCTGCGGGGGTCGCCCCGTGCTACGCTCGAACGTCGTGCGCGTCGGCTTCCTCACCCACCTCTTGTGGGACCGCTACGGTCCCTTCTGGACCACCCTGACCGTGGCCGCGGGCTCCGAGGTCGCGCTGCCCGATCCCGACGACGTCGTCGGCCGCCTGGCCGACCCGCGGGTGGCCGTCGCGCCCACGGTCGCGTTCCGGTTGGCCGTCGCTGCGGCGCTGGCGCTCGAGGACGTCGATCTGCTGGTCGCGCCGAGCCTCAACCCGGACGACGGTGCGACCCGCGGCGCCGCGCAGGACCCCTGGGTGGCCGATCTCCCGACGATGCTGGCGCGGTCGGTGCCTGGCCTGCCGCCGGTGTGGGCGGTGCCGGCGGACCTCGGCCGTTCCGTCGAGAGCGAGGCGATTCCCTTCCTGCGGCGCCTCACGCCCGACGTGGGCGCGGTGCGGCGCGCGTGGTCGCAGCACCGGGCGGAGGCCCGCCCACCGCGGCGAACGCGGCGTGGCGTGCGCCAAGGGCCGCCAGGGGAGGCGACCGTCGCCGTGCTCGGCCAGCCCTGGTGGGCCACGCCCGCCGTGGCCGCGCTCGTCGCCCGGCCCGGCGAGCATGCGGTGGGTCCATACGCGTACGATCCTGCGGACCTGCGGGCCGAGGCGCGGCGCGTCGACCCGGCGCTGGTGGACACCGACGCCGAGGCCCTCGGGGCGCTGCGCCGCTTCGCCCGTTCGGGGGCGGTGGGCGCGCTGCGCTGGGTCGTCGACGGGGCTTCGGGGAGCGACCTGTGGTTGTCGCGGCGTGCCCATGCGATCGCGGGTGCGCGGGTCGAGCTGGTGTCGCTCCGCGAGCTCGCGGAGCCCGAGCGGACCTTCCGGGCACTGCTGCACCCGGGCGGGTCGGCGCCGTGAGCACCTCGCTGACCGTGGCCGCCGTCGTGTTCGCCTTCGGCTACGCCGTGGTGAACGCGTTCGGGGCGTGGGCCGTGGTGCGTCGCCGGTCGCTGTTCGGCGCCGCCTTCTTCGGTGCGGCCGTGCTGCTCACGGTCGGGGGGGTCGCCGTGGGTTACGGGCTGCCGGGGGCCGTGCCGCTGGTGACCGCCGGCGCGTTGACGGCGTCGCTGACGTCGTGGCGCAACGCCCGCCTCGTCCTCCGTAGGGTGGTGCCCTGGCGCCACGCGCTGCGCGCGGCGGCCGGGGGCGTCGCCATCGCGTTGACGGTCCTCGCCACCGCCGGGCGCTGAGCGGCCGGTCGGCGCGCGGGGCGGGGCTCGCCGTCGGCCCGCGCGGCGGGCCGCAAGATCACCTAGAACGCCGATTCGCCCGTGATCTCGCGACCGAGCACCAGCGTGTGCACCGCGTCGGTGCCCTCGTAGGTCGCGACCGTCTCCAGGTTGAGCATGTGGCGGATGGCCACGTACTCGGTGGTGATGCCGTTCCCCCCGAGCAGGTCGCGCGCGGCCCGCGCGGCGCCGAGCGCCGCGCGGACGTTGTCGCGCTTCGCCAGCGACACGCGGGCCGGGGTGTCCTGGCCGCGCTCCTTCAGGCGTCCTAGCTGGTGCGCCAGGAGGCTGCCCTTGGTCAGCTCGGCGAGCATGTCGGCGAGACGCGACTGGACCAGCTGTTTCGCCGCCAGCGGTCGCCCGAACGCGGGCCGATCGGCGACGTAGGCCGCCGCCTCCTCCAGGCAGGCGAAGCCCGCGCCGAGCACGCCCCAGGCGATGCCGTAACGCGCCTGGTTGAGGCACGCCAGCGCGCCGCCCAGGCCGACGACGTCGAGGCGCTGCGACTCCGGGACCACGACCTCGTCGAGGTAGAGCTCGCTCGTGATCGACGCGCGCATCGAGGCCTTGGTCTTGATGTCCACCGCCTGGAAGCCCGGCCGGTCCGTGTCCACGACGAAGCCGAGGATGCGGCCGTCGCCGCCGTCGGCCTCCTCGCGGGCCCACACGATGGCGATGTGCGCGCGGCTACCGCTGGTGATCCAGCGCTTGACGCCGGTGATGACCCACTCGTCGCCGACCCGCCGACAACGGGTGCGCATGGCGCCGGGGTCCGAGCCCGCGTCGGGCTCCGTCAGCCCGAAGCAGCCGACGGCCTCGCCGCTGGCGAGCCGCGGCAGCCAGGCGCGCTGCAACGCCTCACTCGCCCAACGGTGGATGGGGTAGATGACGAGGCTGGACTGCACGCTGATGAAGCTCCGCAGGCCCGAGTCGGCGTACTCGATCTCGCGGGCGACCAGGCCGTAGGCGGTGGCCGACGCCCCCGCGCCCCCGAGGTCCTCCGGCAGGGTCACGCCGAGCACGCCGATCTCGCCGAGACGCGCCGGCAGCTCGGGCGGGAACACGCCCTCGCTCCACCAGTCGCCCACGTGCGGCAGCAGCTCACCGCGCACGTACTCGCGGACGCCGTCGCGGATCATGCGCTCCTCGGGAACGAGCTGCGCGTCGAGGTCGTAGAAGTCGTCGATGCGGGCGCGTCGCTGCGTCGTGTGTGGGCTCATGCGTTCCTCCGGGCGGCGCGCCGGCGACGCGACGACTCACGCATCGCCGAACAGCCGCTTGAGCGCGTCTTCCTTGCTCGTGGTGCGCTGGACCCGCCAGCGGCCCTCGCGCTCCACGGCGCAGCCGGCGGCGGCGAGGGCGGCGAGCGACGTCTCGATCGTGTCGATCGCCAGTTCCTCGTAGTGGTGCTCGTCGATCGCTCGCTGGACCTCGCGCACGGTGGCGCCGGAGGCTGCCGCTCGTTCCAAGGCTTCGAGGACCCAGTCGTCGACCGTCATGCCCCATCCTACGACGCGTGGGCGTCGTCACCGCCGACGACGTCGGCTGCGTCACGGTCGTCGACGCGCTCGGCCGTCTGGTGACGCGCCACGTCGCCGGCGGGCGTGGTCCCGGGGGCCGGTGCGGACGACGCACGGGCGACGGCGCCGAGGGGCGCGGCCGGGCGGTCGGCCCGGTAGACGATGCTCGGGGGTCCCGTGTACTCGCCCCAGGTGACGTCGTCGCGCATGCGCACGACGTCCACGGGGCAAGCCTCGACGCAGGCGTCGCAGCCGATGCAGCGGTCGTTCTCCAGTTCCAGCCGGGCCCCGCCGGCGGCGTCGCCGTCGAAGACGCGCCGGAGGGCGTTGGTGGGGCAAGCGCGGGTGCACGCGGGGCAGAGGATGCAGCCGTCGAGCACCTCGGGGAGCGCGAGGGGGACGACGGCCTCGGGCTCGGGCTTGGAGAGCTCGACGGCGCGGATACGGCGCTGGTGCTCGACCGGCAGCGCGCGCCGGTCGACGGCGTCCTCGTCGGCCTCTGCGAAGCCCTCGAGGGGCGCGAGAAGGACGCTGCTGGAGCGCCGGATCTCCTTCCATCCGCCACGCAGCAGGTCGCGGCGCGAGATCTCGACGCGGTCGCGGGGGAGGTCGAAGCGCTCGACCTCCACCACCTCGAGCTCCAGCTGCCGACCGTGGAGGGCGAGCAGCTCGCGCGCCGCTTCGGCGGCGCGCTCGATCGCCGCCGGCACGGCCGCGCCCCCGATGTCGCAGTCCGCGCAGTGCGAGCGCGCGAGCACCAGCGGGCGCCCTGGCGCGGCCATGCGGACCAGGTCGCTGGCCTGCAGACGCGCGAGGCAGACGACCGAGGTCGTCTCGCCCTGAACCGCCGAGCAGCGCACGGCGTGGTCCGTCACGACCCGTTCGCGCGGGGAGAGGGCGAAGCTGGGGCAAACCGCCACGCACAGGCCGCAGCCCGTGCAGTCGATCGGCTCGATCGTGACGGTGCGGGTGATCGTGATCGCGTCGTGGGGGCAGGCCTCGGCGCACGCGCGACAGCCCCCGCCGCGCACCGCCAGGCAGTGCTGGCTGGCGAAGGTGGGCGTGACGTCGGCCTGCTTGAAGGCCCAGTTCATCAGGTCGCGGAACACGCCGGCCTCAGTCCCGGTAGAGCTCGGTCCGCCCGGTGCTCAGCGTCCGCGGGAACAGCGTGGCGTCGAGGTAGGCGTCGAACCCGTCGAAGTCCACCTGCTGCTTCTGGTCCGACAGGGCGACGGCGGGGTTCGGGTGGACCTCGACCATGATGCCGTCGGCGCCGGCGGCCAGGGCGGCCTTGGTCAGGGGGACGAGCAGGTCGCGTCGCCCGCCCGAGTGCGTCACGTCGACCAGCACCGGCAGGTGGGTCTCGAGCTTGGCCAACGCGACGGCCGACACGTCGAGCGTGTTGCGGGTGAAGCGTTCGTAGGTGCGGATGCCGCGCTCGCACAGGACGACGTTGGGGTTGCCCTCGTGCAGGAGGTACTCGGCCGCCATGACCCATTCCTCGATCGTGGCGGCGAGGCCGCGCTTGAGCAGCACCGGCAGGCGCGAGCGGCCGGCCGCCTTGAGCAGGTGGAAGTTCTGCATGTTGCGCGCGCCGATCTGGAGCATGTCGACGTGCCGCTCGAACGCCGGCAGGTCCGACGCGTCCATGATCTCGGCCACGAAGCGCAGCCCGTGGGCGTCGCAGGCCTCGCGCCCGAGCTCGAGCCCCTCGATGCCGAGCCCCTGGAAGCTGTAGGGGTCGGTCCTCGGCTTGAAGGCGCCGCCGCGGAAGAGCTTGACGCCGCGGCCGGCGACGTGTGCGGCGGTGGCCATCACCTGCTCGCGCGACTCGATGGCGCAGGGCCCCGCGATGAGCACCGCGGGATGGTCGCCGCCGACCGGCACGTCGCCGATCCACACGACGGTGTCCTCGCTCCGGTGGCGCCGCGAGGTCAGGTACTGCACCTTGTCCTGTTCCTGCTCGAGCTGCATCGACGCCTGGAAGACCTGCTTGAAGAGGCTCTTCACCGTCGCGTCCGAGAAGGGCCCGCGGTTGGCGCTCAGCAGGGCGTCGAGCATCGCCTGCTCGCGCACCGGGTCGTAGTGCGAGAGGCCGACCTCGGTCTGGCGGCGGCCGATCGCCTCGGCGACGGCGGCCCGTTCGGACAGGAGCCGCAGCAGGTCGAGGTTCAGTTCGTCGATGCGTCGGCGCAGGGCTTCGATTCGTTCGTCCACGGGCTCCTCCGAACGCGGGCGTGCCGCGTCACACGGGCGGGCTCAGGCGGCGCCGTCCGAGACGGCTTCCGCCTCGTCTCGCGGTTTGCGCTCGGCCACGCCGACGACGAGGATCGAGGCCTCGTACAGCACGACCAGCGGGACGGCCACCAGGGCGAAGTTGAACGGGTCGCCGGTCGGCGACAGCCCGGCGGCGGCGATCAGCAACCCCACCAGGGCGTAGCGCCGGGTGCGCCGCAGCGGCTCGGCCCGCACGACGCCGATGCGGGCCAGGAGGAACGCCAGCACTGGCAGCTCGAACATCAGGCCGAAGACGGCCATGAGCATGAGGACGTTGCCGATGTAGCGGCCGATCGACAGGAAGCCCACGGCCGCGTCGCCGAGGAAGGCGAGCAGGACCGGGATCGTGATCGGCAGGACCAGGTAGTAGGAGAACGCGACGCCGGCCGAGAAGGCGAGCACCGTCAGCAGGATGAAGGGCACCGCGTAGCGCCGCTCCTCGGGGTAGAGGCCGGGCGCGAGGAAACCCCAGAGCTGACCGACGACGATGGGGCCGGCCAGGACCAGGCCGAAGAACGCCGCGATCTGCATGGACGTCGTGAACGGCTCCAGCAGCGAGAAGAAGGTGAGGCGCATGCCCTCCGGCAGCGGCGCCTGCAGCCAGTCCAGGACCGCGAAGCGGAACCCGAACATGATGCCCGATGCCACGACCCAGGCCGCGCCGGCGATGAAGATGCGGTTCCGGAGTTCGTCGAGGTGATCGAAGAGGGTCACGGGGCACGCTCCGCGCACGCGTCGGACGCCACGGCCCCTCGCGTGCGGCGTTGGGGACCCTCACCGCGCGGACGGCCGACGTCGCCGGGCGGCGACTCAGGCTGCGGCGTCGCCACCCTCGCGCGGCTTGCTCGCCTCCGGGGCCGGCTCTGGCTCGGCCGCCGGCCTGGGTTCGGCCGCCGGCGTCGCCGCCGGCCCGCTCGCGACGGGCGGGCGGCTGGCGCTCGCCTGCGGCGTCTCGGGCTTGTCGTCGAAGTCCAGGTCCGACTTCATGTCGCGCAGTTCCTTGCGGAACACGCGGACGGATTGGCCGAGCCCCTTCGCCATCTCGGGCAGTCGACGCGGCCCGAAGACGAGGAGCACGATGACCAAGATGATGAGGATCTCCCAGATCCCGAAGGGTCCGATGCGCATGTGGCAGACCTCCTGCCCGTGCATCGTAGCAGAGTACCGGTGGGGCAGGCGGGCCCGCGTGAACCGTGGCCGCGACGGCGGCCCCTGGCGCGCGTCCAACCGCAGGGGCGCGCCCGGTTGACACCCCTCGGGGCCCGTGCTAGCCTCACTTCTTGGACGTGCGCGGAGCCGCGCGGCCGCGACCCGCAAGGTCGTCGTCGAGCGGTCTCGTCCGCCGAGATCGGAACCAGGCGCAGCACCCTCGGGATGCCACCCTAGCTCAACTGGTAGAGCACCCGACTTGTAATCGGAAGGTTGTCGGTTCGATTCCGATGGGTGGCTCCAATCCAGCGCCGCGGTTCATGGCTCGACGCGGTCTTCCGGGTTCGTTCGCAGCACCGTGGGTAGGTGCCCGAGTGGTTAAAGGGGACGGACTGTAAATCCGTTGGCGTATGCCTACGCTGGTTCGAATCCAGCCCTGCCCACCATGCACGCTTCGGTCACGCCGGGGCGTCGATGCCGCGCAGGCGGCGCGCTCCCTCGCGGGAGCACCGTCCGAGGCCTGGCGGGGACGGGCAAGCGATGACGTGCGGGAGTAGCTCAGTCGGTAGAGCGTCAGCTTCCCAAGCTGAATGTCGCGGGTTCGAATCCCGTCTCCCGCTCCACGCTCGCCTCCTGGTCAGCGCGGAGCCCCTCGGGGCAACCACTGCGGTGGGGTTAGGCTCGTGTAGCTCAGTGGTAGAGCACTCCCTTGGTAAGGGAGAGGTCGACAGTTCAATCCTGTCCACGAGCTCCAAACGCACCGCGCGAGAACGTCCCGGACGTCGGGCCCCAGCGCGGGTCTGACGCGCAGCTCTGGAAGGGCGCGGAAGCGCCGAAAGGACGCGATCATGGCGAAAGCGATGTTTGAGCGTACGAAGCCGCATGTGAATGTGGGGACGATTGGGCATGTGGATCATGGGAAGACGACGTTGACGGCGGCGATGACGTTTGCTGCGGCGGCGGCGGATCCGGCGGTGTCGGTGATGTCGTATGACATGATCGATAAGGCGCCGGAGGAGAAGGCGCGGGGGATTACGATCAATACGGCGCATGTGGAGTATCAGACGGTGGCGCGGCATT
>JAHYJQ010000122.1 GCA_019429025.1 Trueperaceae bacterium
CGCAGGAAGCGCTCGTCGATCGGGTAGCCGGTGACGCGGATCTCGCTCGCCGGCACGCCGAGGCGCCGCAGCCTCCGCGCGGCCTCCTCGGTCGGGGCGCACATCGCGTCGCTGCCACGCACGGCGAACAGCGCGTGCGTGTCGAAGGTGTCCGGGTTGAAGCCGACGATCGGCACGTCCGTCCAGCCGCGGCGCCGGGCGATCGCCATCGCCTGCAGCGGGTACATGTGGGTCGCGAGCACCAGATCGAAGCCGCCATCGCGCACGTAGGCGGCCAGGCGCCGGCCGTGGTCGAAGACCGAGACCCCCTGCACCCGCTGCGTCACGCTGGCCGGGACCACGTGGGTGGTCACCGCCTGGGCCGCGGCGACCGCGCGCGGCACACGCAGCGCGGCGCGCCACATCGCCTTGGTCGTGCGGTCGAGCCGCCGCGGCCCGAGCGCGGCGACGGTGTCCACCACCTCGGTCTCGGCGCCCATGGCGGCGAACCGTGCGGCCCACGCCCTGGCGGCGGTGGTGTGCCCGCCGCCGGCCTCCATGGTGGCCAGCAACACCCGCACGGGGCCACGCGCGGCGCCGCGCACGGCCCCGCGGCCGGCCCCGCGGCCGGCCCCGCGCGCGGACCCGCTCACGTCCGCCCCCGGGGCGCGACGCCGAGGCGCGGCAGCGCGTCGACGGCGGCGCGGCGCAGCGTCTCACGCCACGCTACCCGTGGCCGCCACCCTAGCTCGTCGACCGCGTGATCGACGCGCACGTGCAGGCCGGTACCCAGCAGCGCGGTGCGGTAGCGCGTGAGCGTCGGCTCGCTCGCCGGGGAGGCGATGCCGTAGGCGCGCTCGAGCACCGAGGCCACCGCCTGGATCGGTGCCGTCGGCAGCAGCCGGCGGGGCGGGCGGCCGCCCAGCAGCGACGCCAGCGTGGTCAGCGCGTCGCGCCACGTGAGGCGCGTGGGCTCGGCGACGGCGTACACGCGGCCGGGCGCCGCCGGATGCAGCGAGGCGAGCAGGAGGGCGGCCGCCAGGTCGTCCGCATCGACGACGTTGAGCACCCCGAGACCGCCCCCGACGAGCGGCAGGCGCCCGCCACGCAGGGCGCGTGCGAGGCGCCACAGGACCCGGTCGCCCAGTCCGATGGGCCACAGGCCGGGGCGCACGACGACGCCCTCGAGGCGGTCGCCTGCCAGCACCAGGTCTTCGACGCGGCGCAGGGCGTGGGCGTAGGGCAGCTCGCGGCGGTCGCGGGGGCGCGTGCGGACGTCGACGTCGACGCTGCCGTCGAAGCGGTGCACGGCCAGGCTCGACAGCAGCACGATCCGGCGGACGCCGGCGCGGCTCGCGCCGGCCAGCAGCCTCTCGCTGGCGTCGGCATCCGCGCGGGCGAAGGTCGCCTCCGGTCCCAGCTCGGCCGCCCGCGAGCGCGCGTCGATCAGCACCTGGCACCCCTCGAGCCAGCGTTCGGGGTCGCCCACCGCCTCGGCCAGGGTGACGCCGCCACCTAGCGCGCGCAGCTGGCGCCGACGCTCGGCGGGCGTCCGGCGGTCCACCACCGCGACGACCTCGTGTCCGGCAGCGGCGGCGCACGCCACGACGTGGCCGCCGAGTACGCCCTCGGCGCGGGTGACGGCGAGCCTCACGCCGCCAGCTGCCGTTGGCGCCGGCGTCGGGGCGCCGGGCAGCGCGGCAGCGTGTCGCGGAAGGGGTCGAGCGCGGCCACCCGAGGGTCGGCGGGGTCGATGCCGATGCCGGCACGCCAGGCGTCGGCGAGGTGGTCGAGGGCGGCGACCCGGACGAAGGGACCGCGGTCGAGGCCCAGGCGCTCGGCGTAGGCCGCCAGCTGGACCCGGAGCCGCGGCAGGGCGCGCTCGCCGCCGTACCAGCCGACGTGGTCGCGGGCGTGGCGCCACGACACCGCCACCACCTCCTCGGGGGAGGGGGCACCGCCGCCGAGCAGCTCGCGGAACACCCACGGGCGGCCGAGCGCGGCGCGGGCCACCATCACGCCGAGGCCGCGCGCACGCGCGCGCTGGTAGTCACGGGCGTCCGCGACGTCGCCGGAACCGATCACCGGCACGTCCACCGCGGCAGCGATCTCGGCGATGGCGTCCCAGTCGGCCTCGCCGCCGTACTTCTGCGCCGCCGTGCGGCCGTGGATGGCGACGGCCACGGCGCCGGCCGCGACGACCGCCGCCACGACCTCGCGGGCGGCCGCCCGGTCGAGGCCGAGGCGCGTCTTGACGGTCACCGGCACGGGCACGGCGGCGTCGATGGCGGCCACGATCGCCGCGGCGCGCCCGGGGTCGCGCATGAGCTCGACGCCGCAGCCACGTTGGACCACCTTGCGCACCGGGCACCCCATGTTGAGGTCGAAGGCGGCCGGCGCGAACGCCGCGTGCAGCCTGCGGGCCGCGGCGGCGGCCTCCGCCGGGTCGCCCGCGAACAGCTGCAGGACGACACTGCGCTCGCCGGGATGGGGCGCCGAGATCGCCAGGCCCGTGTCGTCGCCCAGGGCGAGGGCCCGCGCCGACACCATCTCGCTGACCGCCCAGGCGGCGCCGTAGTGGCGCGCCAGCCGCCGGAAGGGGGCGTCCGTGTACCCGGCCATGGGCGCCAGCGCGGCGCCGCCGGCGGCGAGCAGCGTCTCGAAGGGCGGCATGGCCCGAGTGTACCGGCCCGGGTCGGCCGCCGGGTGCCTCATGGGGTCCTCGAGCGCGCGTGGTACCGTACGCTGATGCGCGAACCCGATGCTCTCGGCGCGCTCGCGACCCGGTCGGCGAGCGCGGATCCGCCGGTACCGTCGACGCGCCCGGCCAAGGTGAACGACGCCGGGCTGGTGCACGCCGTCTACCTCGCGACCCCCAGCTACTTCGAGATGATCGCGATCCCGGTGCCGACCTCCTCGGAGGTGCGCACCGAGCTGTTGGCGGCGCAGCAGGACCCCCGGCGCCGCATCGAGCTGGTGCTCGGCGACCCCGCGTGGCGCGCGCCGGGCCTCGTGCGCGACGGACGGACCGGCCGCCCGGTGGCCGGCGTCCTCGACTACAAGCTCGACTACCCGGAGCCCGGCGACGCCACCGTCAACCTGCTCCTCGTCCACGGCGCGCTGCAGGGGCGAGGCGTGGGCGCGCGGGTCGTCGCCGACCTCGAGCGTCGCCTGGGCGGCTCCACGCGCAGGATCCTGGCCGCGGTGTACGGGCGCAACCCCAGCGCCTGCGGCTTCTGGGAGCACCAGGGGTACCGCTTCGCCATCGACGCCGGCCCGGTGCTCGACTGGTACGCGAAGGAGATCGACACATGAGCCACGCCGTCAAGCACGTCGTCAGCGTGTCGTTGGGCTCGTCGGCGCGGGACGTCGACGTCACGGTGGACATGCTCGGCGAGAGGGTGCGCATCCAGCGCCGCGGCACCGACGGTTCGGTGGCCGGCGCCAGGGCCCTGGTCGCCGAGCTCGACGGCCAGGTCGACGCGATCGGACTCGGCGGCCTAGACCTGTTCCTGCAGTGGATGGGGCGGCGCTACTACTTCCGCGAGGCGCGCCTCATCGCGGCGGCGGCCAAGCGCACGCCGGTGGTCTGCGGCGCGGGCCTCAAGGACACGCTCGAGCGTCGCGCCGTCGCGCTGCTCGACGAGAGCGTCGGTTGGCGCGGCCGGCGCGTGCTGCTGACGTTGGCCGTGGACCGCTTCGGGATGGCCGAGGCGCTGGTGGGGCACGGGGCCGACGTGCGCTTCGGCGACCTCATGTTCGCTCTCGGGCTGCCGTGGCCCATCCACTCGATGCGCACCCTCGACCGGGTGGCCCGCGCCCTCGCGCCGTCGCTCACCAAGCTGCCCGTGTCGTGGCTCTACCCGACGGGTTCGAAGCAGAACGAGCCTGCGACCTCGCAGCGCTTCGCCCAGCACTACGCCTGGGCCGAGGTCGTCGCCGGCGACTGGCACACGATCCGCCGCTACGCCCCCGAGCGCCTCGACGGGCTGACGATCTTCACGAACACGACCACCAAGGCCGACGTCGCCTTCCTGCAGGCGGCGGGCGCCGCGCGGCTGGTGACGACGACGCCGCGTTTCGAGGGCCGCTCGCTGGCGACCAATCTGCTCGAGGCCACCTTCGTGGCGCTGCGCGGGCCCGACCAGGGACGGGCGGGGTACGAGGCGATCCTCGACGAGCTCGCCTACGCCCCGACGGAGGTGCCGCTGGCGTGAGCCGGGCGCGACGATTCTCGTGGGCGGGCCGGGTGCTAGACTCGCCCATCGCCCCGAGGGGCGCGGCCCTCGCGTGCCCGGCGACCCTTCGCCGCCCGCCTGGGGCGCCGCGTCGCTGGGGACCCGAGCCCACCCATCCTTCGGAGGATCCCGCATGATCAGCGTCACGGACTTGCGCAACGGCACCAAGGTCGAGCTCGAGGGCGGCCTGTGGGAGTGCCTCGACTACCAGCACCAGAAGATCGGGCGCGGCGGCGCCAAGGTCGTCGCCAAGTTCCGCAACCTCGACACCGGCTCCATCGTCGAGAAGACCTTCAACTCCGGCGAGAAGCTGCAGGACATCTTCATCGACTACCGCACGATGCAGTTCCTGTACGCCGACGGCGACACCTTCACCTTCATGGACATGGAGACCTACGAGCAGCCCGTCCTCGATCGCCGGCAGATCGGCGACGGCGCCCGCTTCCTCAAGGAGAACGTCGAGGTCACCGTCGATTACTACCAGGGGCGGGCCCTCAAGGTCACGCTGCCGACGGTGGTGTCCCTGAAGATCGTCGAGACCGACCCGGGGGTGAAGGGCGACACCGTCTCGGGCGGCAGCAAGCCGGCCAAGCTCGAGACCGGCGCGACGGTCGCCGTGCCGCTGTTCATCGAGAACGGCACCGTCATCCGGGTCGACACCCGCTCAGGCGAGTACTTGGGACGCGCGTGATGGACGTCAAGGAGCTCAAGCGGCTGATGGACGCCATGAAGGCGACCGGCACGGCCGAGCTCGAGCTCGAGTGGGACGGGAGCGAGGAGCGCCCCGGGGGCCGCGTCGCGCTGCGGCGCGACGCGCCAGCTCTGCCGGGGATGGCGGCGACTTCCGGCGTCCCGGCCTCGTCCGGGGCCGCCGTGACTTCGGCGGCCGCGGCGGGGGCGACGAGCGATCCCGTTGCCGCGGCCACCCCGGCGGCCGGCGAGGCCGCGGCGTCCGCGGAGCCGAAGGGCACCGACGTGGTGGCGCCCATCGTCGGCACGTTCTACGCGGCGCCCTCACCCGACGCCCAGGCCTTCGTCCGCGCGGGCGATCGGGTCAAGGTCGGCCAGGTGCTGTGCGTCATCGAGGCGATGAAGCTGATGAACGAGATCGAGGCCGAGGTCGCCGGCACGGTCGTCGAGATCCTCGTCCGCAACGAGGACCCGGTCGAGTACGGCCAGGTCCTCATGCGCATCGCGCCGGCCTGAGGCGGGCGACCGCGTGTTCAAGAAGATCCTGATCGCCAACCGCGGCGAGATCGCCCTCCGCGTCCTGCGCGCCGCCCGCGAGCTGGGCGTCAAGGCCGTGGTCGCCTACTCGGAGGCCGACGAGACCTCGCTGCCCGTGCTGTTGGCCGACGAGTCGATCTGCATCGGCCCGCCCGCGTCGAGCGCCTCGTACCTCAACGTGCGCAACCTGCTGTCGGCCGCGCTGGTCACCGGCGCCGAGGCCATCCACCCCGGCTACGGCTTCCTCGCGGAGAACGCCGAGTTCGCCGAGATGTGCGAGGAGCACCACCTCACCTTCATCGGTCCGCGCCCCGAGAACATCGAGCGCATCGGCGACAAGGCCCGCGCGCGCTCGCTGGCGATCGAGGCCGGCGTCCCCATCACGCCGGGCTCGGACCCGCTCGCCGACCTCGCCGCGGCGCACGCCTTCGCCTCCGAGGTCGGCTACCCCGTCATCCTCAAGGCCTCCGCGGGTGGCGGCGGCCGGGGCATGCGCGTGGTGCAGAGCCCCAACGACCTCGAGCGCAACTTCGTGCAGGCGCAGGAAGAGGCGCGCGCCGCCTTCGGCGACCCGCGCATGTACCTCGAGCGCTTCCTCGAGGAGCCCCGTCACGTCGAGATCCAGGTCTTCGGCGATGGCGAGGGCGAGGTCATCCACTTCTTCGACCGCGACTGCTCGATCCAGCGCCGCTACCAGAAGGTGCTGGAGGAGGCGCCGTCCATCCTCGACCCCGCCCTGCGGACGGAGATCGCGGAGGCGGCGGTGCGCCTGGCACGGCACATCAAGTACCGCGGCGCGGGCACCTGCGAGTTCCTCGTCGACCGCGCGGGGCGCTTCTACTTCTCCGAGATGAACACCCGCATCCAGGTCGAGCACCCGGTCACCGAGATGGTGACCCGCTTCGACCTCGTGCAAGAGCAGTTCCGCGTCGCGGCCGGCGAGGGGCTGTCGCTGCGGCAGGAGGACGTGCGCCTGGAGGGGCACGCGATCGAGGTGCGGGTGAACGCCGAGGACCCGGACCACGACTTCCGGCCGTCCGCGGGCGTGGTCAGCGACGTGCACTGGCCGGGGGGGCCGGGGATCCGCGTCGACTCGCACGTGTACGCCGGCTACCGCATCCCCCCCCACTACGACAGCCTCATCGCCAAGGTGATCGCCTGGGGGCCGACCCGCGCGATGGCGATCGCGCGCATGGAGCGCGCGTTGCGCGAGACGGTCGTCGAGGGCGTCGCGACGACGATCCCGTTCCACCTGCGGGTGCTGGACAACGCGTTCTACCGCCGCGGCGCGGTCTACACGAACTTCATCGCCAGGAGGATGTCGCCATGAGCCAACCCGAACTCGAGCTGTCGTCCGACGTCCTGTTCGGCATCGCGCAGCTCGCCCTGGACCAGGTCGAGGGCGTGCGCACGGTCAACCCGCCGACCCGGGTCGGAGAGTTCCTCACCGGCCGCCGCGCCAAGGGCATCGTCATCGAGCGCGAGGGCGACGACCTGACGATCGACCTCAACGTCTCCATGACCTACGGCCTGCAGGTGCCCAAGGTCGCCAAGGCGGCGCAGCGCGCGGTGCGCGAGGCCGTCGCCTCGATGACGGGGCTCTCCGTCCGCAGCGTCAACGTCCGCGTGGAGGCGATCGACCTGCCGGCCGAGGGCGCAGGCCCGCGTGGCTAGGCGACGCGCGCGCGAGGTGGCCTTCCAGGCGCTGTTCCAGGCCGAGCGGGGCGGGGCGCCACTGCGGGAGGCGTGGGCCGAGTTGCGGCTCGACCTCGCCGCCGCGGAGGAGGACGAGGACGCGCCGCGTGGCCGCGACGAGGACGCCGATCGCTTCGAGCCCGGCGACCTGGCGTTCGCCGAGCGGCTGGTCGAGTCGTTGGCGGTCGGCAAGGAAGCCATCGACGTCGAGCTGACCGAGCTGATCCAGGGCTGGACCTTCGGCCAGATGGCGCAGACCGATCTCAACGTGCTGCGCCTGGCCCTGGCCGAGATGCGCCTGGCCGAGACGCCGCCGGCGGTCGCGGTCGAGATGGCCGTCCGGTTGGCGAAGCGCTTCGGGGGCGAGGACTCCGGTCGCTTCGTCAACGGCGTGCTCGCCAAGGCGCTGCGGCGTCACGCCGTGACCCAGGAGGTGTGAGATGACGACGACACGACGTGCACAGACGCTCTCGGGCCGGGCCGTCGCCGACGGCGTGGCCGAGCGGCTGCGCGCACGCGTGGCCGAGTTGCCGTACCGTCCGCGCCTCGTCTTCGTGCGCGTGGGGGAGGACCCCGCGAGCGTCTTCTACGTGCGCTCCAAGCAGCGCTTCGCCAAGCGCGTCGGGGTCGACGCCGAGACGCTGGTGTTGCCCGACGACGTCGAGCAGGCGGAGCTGATGGCGACGATCGCCGCGCTCAACGCCGACCCGGAGACCGACGCGGTGCTGGTCCAGCTCCCGCTGCCGGGGCATCTCGACGCCGCGCCGGTCCTCGAGGCGATCGACCCCGCGAAGGACGTCGACGGCTTCCACCCCCTGAACGTCGGGCGGCTGTGGTCCGGCGGCGCGGCGCTCGCGCCGTGCACGCCGCTCGGGCTGCTGGCGATCCTCGACCACCACGGGCTCGACGTCCACGGCCAGCACGTCGTCATCGTCGGCCGCTCCCACATGGTCGGGAAGCCGGCGGCGGCGCTCTTCCTCGCCCGCCACGCGACCGTCACGCTGGCGCACTCCCGCACCCGCGACCTCGCCGGCGTCGTGCGCACGGGCGACATCGTGGTGGCCGCCGTCGGGCGCGCCGGCCTGATCACCGCCGACATGGTCGCGCCCGGCGCCATCGTGCTCGACGTCGGCATGACGCGCGTCGGCGACCGCATCGTGGGCGACGTCGCCGACGACGTCTGGAACGTGGCCGGCCACATGACGCCCATGCCCGGCGGCACCGGGCTGGTCACCGTCGCGATGGTCCTGCAGAACACCCTGACGGCCGCAGAGCGCCGCAGAGGATGAGCCCGCTCGCCAACACGCCGCTCGTCGCGGCGTTCACGGCGACGCTCATCGCCCAGCTGTTCAAGCTGACCCTGGTGCTGGCGACCGAGCGTCGCTTCGCGCCCGAGCGGCTGCTGGAGACCGGCGGCATGCCGTCGTCGCACTCGGCCGCCGTGGCGGCGCTGGCCACCAGCCTCGGGTTGATCCACGGCCTCGGCCACCCCTACTTCGCCATCGCGGTCGTGTTCGCGACGATCGTCATGTACGACGCGACGGGCATCCGCCGGGCGGCGGGCCAGCAGGCCGAACTGCTCAACGACCTCGTCGAGGAGCTCTCCCACCTGTTCGACGAGGGCTTCCAGCCGCGCGCGCTCAAGACCCTGCTCGGGCACACCTACCCGCAGGTGGTGGTGGGCGCGCTGGTGGGGTTCGCGACGGGTTGGGCGTTCGGGCTGAGGTGAGCCGCGACGCGCTCAGCGGGCACGCGCGACGACCGCGGCCCTGACCTCGTTCGCCCCACCGGCCAGCAGCGCTGCCCGACAGGCGCGGAGCGTCGCCCCGCTCGTGCTGACGTCGTCCACCAGGAGGATCCGCGAGGCGACGCTGCCGCCGCGCGACAGGCGCAGGTCGAAGGCACCGAGCAGGTTCGCCTCGCGGCGCGCCGAGGGCACGAGCGACTGCGGCCGGGTGGCGCGGTTGCGGCGCAGCGCCCGGACCAGCGGGCGTGGTTGCGGCAGCGCCGCGGCGACCGCCGCCGCCAGGAGCGCCGTGTGGTCGACGCC
>JAHYJQ010000123.1 GCA_019429025.1 Trueperaceae bacterium
GCCTCAAGAAGGACGTCACTCCTCCCCAAATGGTCATACAGGGCGTGAAAACGCCTACCCGAAGACCGCTTGGCCGCGGCCCAAAGACGAAGCTGCAGTTGTCGCACTTTATCGTCGAGCACAAAGCTCGCGGGGTCCATAGCCCTCACGGGCACTCCCTCACGCTTACCTGCACCTCGCCACACCCACCGTAGAGGCCCTTCCCTCCGCCAGCGTTATGCCACACCGACATCACCAGTACTATGGCCCCCTCGGACTCCCGCTCAGCAACGCCCGCTTTCACCATCGGCTTATACGAAGCGCCTCGCCGCGACAACGGCCACCAAGACGGGCCTCTCGTGTTCAGCATCCCTCCTTGAACGCGTGCTGCGCCCCCTACCCCGGAGAGACCCGCCGAGCGATCCGGTACCAACCCGACGGACATGGCCTTCACCGTGACATGAGCGGCTCGGCTCTCCCATTGTTTCTCTGACGAGGCTGCAGGCTTCACTTCCTGTTGCGGCCCACGTTCTTGCTCCCTCCAAAGAGGCTCTCGACACCCCGCTCGGGACACCAGGGTCTCCCCCAGCGCCTGGGGTCTGCTACCGGGCTCACCGGCGACTACCCGGGCTGGACTCACACCAGCAGGAGGAACACCGCACGAAGACACGACCCCAACCCCAACCACGGGAATCAGCCGCACTTCTTCACGACGCACCATGGGTCGAGGTTAGCAGGCGCCGCGCGCGGGACGCCGTCGCCGCCCCGGCCCGAGGGCGGGCGCACGCGCCTCCCCTGCTGAACGGGCATGACGTGCGCAATGTCGCTGAACGCGCCGGTGGCGCCATGCGATGCTCACGGCGAAGCGCGTGCCCCGAAACCTCGCGGGTGCGCAGAACGAGGAGGTACGTCGTGAGATCGACCATCCTGAGGTTCCTGGTCCTCGGTTCGCTTCTCGTCGGGCTGGTGGCGGCCTGCTCGCCCGGCGGCCAGGTGCCCACCGACGGCACCGTCTCGGTCCGCGTCGTCGACGCCGTGTCGGGAGACGTCCTGGACGCCATCGCCATCCAGGTCCGCCCCGCCGGCGGCAGCTTCACCACCCCGCAGACCACGCGGCAGGCGGACGGCAGCTACACCTTCGTGCTCCCCGTGGGCACCGGGTACGCGATCACGCTCGCGCGGTCCGGCTACCTGACCGCCACCTACAACAACGTCGCCGTCGTCGGCAACCAGACGACCTTCCTGGCCCAGCTCCTGCTGATCGACAGCACCGCCGGCACCGTGGGCGGCGCCAGCGGCATCATCACCGACGCGTTCGACGGCATCGCCCTGCCGGGCGCCACCGTGAACGTGCGGGCCAACATCAACACCTTCACGGGCGCCACCGTCGCGACGACGACCACCGACGCTCTCGGCGCGTACTTCTTCGCGGACCTCGACGCCGGCTACTACACCGCCGAGGTCTCGGCCCCCGGGTACATCCCCTCGTACCTCACGCTGATCGTCGTGGGCGGCCAGGCCAACGGCGGCCAGAACTTCAGCATCGCGCCGGTCGGCGCCGGCGACCTGTGGCGCATCGTGTTGACCTGGGGACAGAACCCGAGCGACCTCGACTCGCATCTCACCGGTCCTGCGGTCGGCGGCGGACGCTTCCACGTGTTCTACTTCGACGATGTCTATGAGGTGGGCGGCGTCACCTACGTCGCGCTCGACGTCGACGACGTCACCAGCTTCGGGCCCGAGACGATCTCCATCTACGAGCAGGTCGCCGGCACCTACCGATACTCCGTCCACGACTACAGCAACCGCAGCTCGACCAGCAGCACGGCGCTGGCGAACTCCGGCGCCCAGGTGAGGGTCTTCCGCGGCGCCGACCTGGTGGCGACCTTCAACGTGCCGGCGGGCGCGGGCACCCTGTGGACGGTGTTCGAGCTGACCGGCACCGACATCGTCCCGATCAACACGATGTCGTACGAGTCGAGCCCGGTCTCGGTGACCGGTCTCGGCGGCACGGAGCTCCCGGCCAAGTGAGCTGACCGACGGCCGACGACGAGCGCCCTCGGGAGGATGGATTCCCGAGGGCGCCTCTCCTGTCTCTTGGGCCGCGCGGGCCCCATTCTGCACCGGCCAAACGCGCCCGGCGCGCGAGACGTCGGCCGTCAGACCAACGAAGCCACGTCCACGGCCCCCTTGGGCTCGGCGTAGGCCGTGTCCATCTGGGCCAGCTGCAGCTTGCCGGACACGTCGTCGTTCACCGCGTGCCAGTAGGTGTACGACTCGAGCACCCAGATGCCCGACTCGCGGGTGCCGTTGCCCGAGCCCTTGACGCCGCCGAAGGGCAGGTGCGCCTCGGCGCCGACGGTGGTGTTGTTGATCGAGGTCATGCCCGCCTCGATGCGGTCCTTGAACTGGAACGCCCAGTCGCGGTTCATCGTGTAGATCGCGCTCGAGAGGCCGTAGTCGACCGCGTTGGCGACGTCGATGGCCTCGTCGATGCCGTCGACGCGGACCAGGTTGATCGTCGGGCCGAACACCTCGTTCTGGAACAGCTTCATCCCCGGTCGCACGTCGCCCCACACGGTGGGCCAGCCGTAGTACGCGGCCTCCGGATCGGTGCCGACCCAGCCCAGTGGCAGGTTGTCGGGGGTGATGCGCTTCCTGCCGTGGAGCAACGTGGCGCCGTCGGCGACGCCCACGTCGTAGTGCGCCACCCAGTCCTCGAAGAAGCGTTCGTTGATGAACGGGCCGTACAGCACGTCGGTCACCTGGTTCGGGTCGCCGATGCGGATCTCGGCGACCGCCGCCAGGAAGCGCTTGGCGAACTCGTCGTAGATCGGCGCGTCGACGATGACGTTGCCGGCCGAGGTGCAGCGCTGACCGCCGGTGGCGAAGGCGCTGAACAGCGCGCCCTGGACGGCGTTGTCGAGGTCGGCATCGCGCATGACGACGAGCGGGTTCTTGCCGCCGAGCTCGAGGGTGGGATGCAGGAGGTTGCGGCCCGCCACCTCGCCGATGACCCGACCCACGGCGGTGGAGCCCGTGAACGCGAACTTGTTCAGCAGGCCCTCGTCCATCATGTCGATGAGGAACGACCCGGCGGCGCCGCGGCCACCCCCGAACACGATGTTGACGACGCCGGCAGGCACGCCGGCCTCCTCGATCAGCTTGCCGAACGCGTACGCCACCGCCGAGGCGTCCGACGAGGGCTTCCACACGATGGCGTTGCCCGCGAGCAGCGCCGGCACGATCTTCCACGACGGCACCGCCAGCGGGAAGTTGCTGGCGGTGATCATGCCCACCACGCCGAGCGGACGCCGGTAGGTGGACAACTCCTTGTTGGAGAACTCCGAGGGCACCGTCTGGCCGTACAGTCGCCGCCCCTCGCTCTGGAAGAAGCGGCAGGTGTCGATCACCTCTTGCACGCTGCCGCGCGCCTCCTTGAAGGTCTTGCCCATCTCGCGCGTCACGAGCCGGGCCAGCGCATCCTTCTCGCGCACGAACGCGTCGCCGAGCCGGCCGATGACCTCGCCGCGGATGGGCGCCGGCGTCTTCGACCAGATCTTGAACGCCTCCCGCGCCACGATGCAGGCCTCGCGCACCTGCTCGCGCGTCGCCTCGGGGAACACGCCGACGACGTCGGCGAGGTCGCTCGCGTTGCGGCTCTCGAAGGTGGTGGCGCTGGCGACTTCCTTGCCGGCGATCAGGTGTCCGAAGGTGTGGGGCATGGTCGTTCCTCTCTGCGAACGTTGCGCGTGCAACCCGTCCTGGACGGGACCAACGCGCGTGCGGGGCCACCTCGAGGGTACCACGCGTCCCGCCACGGCCCCGCGCCGGCCAGCGCGCCGCCACCCGCCGGCAACGCCCCGCACGCCGGCCTCACGGCGCCAGCGTCACCGTCCGCGTCAGCGAGGTCGCGATCGCGCCGGACCCGGACAGGCCCAACAGGTCGCCCGCGTACACGACGTACAGCCACGGCAACACGGGCGCGCCCACCGCGGCATCGAGGTCTTCGCCCGCGACGCCGCTCACGGACCATGCGTACTCGCCGCCGGGGACGAGGTGGAAATCGAGCACCGTCGGGTCCGGCATGCGGGCCACGTCGCTCGCCGTCGTCAGCGACACGACCGGTCCCCCGACGCCGGTGCTCGGCGACCAGCGGAACTCCTTGGCGCCGGTCGGCCCCCCGATGGCCCGGAACTCCGTGGCCGCCGTGACGCCGGTCGCGCCGTCGACGGGTCCCAGCAGCGACGGCGGCTCGGGCAGGCGCAGGTCGAACGCCTCGGTGATCGGCGTGGTGAGCCAGGCGAAAGCCCAGCCGGTCGGGTGGTCGGCGACCGCGGCCACCACCGCGCTGCCGTCGCCCAGGTGCGGCGCGTTCATGTCGAGGTAGCCGGCGCCCGGCGTCTGCGTGAAGAAGGGGAGGCCGAGAACCTCGTCGAGCCGTACCCAGGCGCCGCTCCAGACGAGCAGGCCGCCGCCGGCGGGCACGATGGTCCCGTGGAAACGTGACGCGTCCAGGGCGCCGAGGGGGAGCACGTCCACGGGGGTCGACCCCTGGTGCCCCACGTCGGCCTCGTGGGTCTCGTACCCCAGGTAGGCGACGGGCCGGCCCAGCGCGTCGACGCGCATCCGCAGCGCGTGCACGCGCACGGGCGCGACGGCGCCGCCGCTCCAGAAGGCCGGTGAGGTGTAGGTCGTAGCGCCGCCCTCCGCGCGTCCGCAGCCCCGGACCGGGAAGACGCTGCCCTCAACGCACACGACCACCACCTGGTCGCTGGCGAGTTGGCTGCCGCCCCACACGGTGCCCGTCACGCTGCCGTACGAGGTGAAGGGTTGGCTCACGTCGACGTTCGGCGCGAGCACCGGCGTCGCCGAGGTGAGCCCCTCGTACGCGTGCACCCACGGCTCGCTGCCGCCCCCGCCCAGGGTGAGCGTGTAGGGCGAGGCGACGCCCTCGAGCGTGAAGGTCCCGTCGGCGTGCGTGGCGGTCAGCTCGCCGTCCGCGTGGACGAGCACCCCGGCCAGCGGCGTGCCGTCGAACGCGACCACCCGGCCCTCGACGTCGATCGTCGCGACCGGCGCCCCCGGCGCCGGACACCCGACGAGCGCCAAGACGGCCGCCAACACGACGGCGCCACGCGCCCAACTTGCCGAGCACGGTCGACGAGCCACGACGTCCTCCCGTCCCCACGGCAGCCACGATCGCTTGACGCCATGGTAGACGAACGGCCGCCGCGAGCGTGGGCGTCGTGTCCCGCGCCCGGCTTCCCCGCCCGCCCTTCTCACGCCCGCCTCACCTGCGATACGCTCCGCCCAGCCAGACCTGGGAGGAGACCCCTCGTGACCCAACCTCCAGCCCCTACCCTCAGTCCCCGCAGCTTCATCATCGGCGCGCAGATGCTGTTCGTCGCGTTCGGCGCGCTGGTGCTGGTGCCGCTCCTGACGGGTCTCGACCCCAACGTCGCGCTGTTCACGGCCGGCGCGGGGACACTCCTCTTCCAGGTCGTCACCGGCTTCAGCGTCCCCGTCTTCCTCGCCTCGTCCTTCGCCTTCATCGCGCCGATCAGCTACGGCGTGGCCGAGTTCGGGCTGCCGGCGACGCTCTCCGGTCTCATGGCGGCGGGCCTCGTGTACATCGCCCTGTCGCTGCTGGTGCGCTGGCGCGGGGTGGGGATCGTCCAGCGGGTGCTGCCGCCGATCGTCACCGGCCCGGTGATCATGGTCATCGGCCTGGCGCTCGCCCCCGTCGCCGTCGACATGGCGACCGGCATGGCGGTCGGCGACTACAGCGGCCGCGCGCTCGGCGTGGCGCTCGTCTCGCTGCTCGCGACGATGCTCACCGCCGTGTTCGCCCGCGGCCTGCTCAAACTCGTCCCCATCCTCGTCGGCATCGCGGTCGGTTACGTGCTGTCGGCGGTCCTCGGCATGGTCGACCTCACGCCGGTCCGCGAGGCCGCCTGGTTCGCCGTCCCCGCCTTCGTCACGCCGACGTTCTCGCTGCCGGCGATCCTGTTCATCCTGCCGGTCGCCATCGCGCCCGCCATCGAGCACGTCGGCGACCTCGTCGCCATCCGCGCCGTCACCGGCCAGGACTACCTCAAGAAGCCCGGCCTGCACCGCACGCTGCTCGGCGACGGCCTGGCGACCAGCCTGGCGAGCCTCCTCGGCGGCCCGCCCAACACGACCTACTCCGAGGTCACCGGCGCGGTCGCGCTCACCAAGGCGTTCAACCCGCTGATCATGACGATCGCGGCGGTCTTCGCGATCGTGCTCGCCTTCGTCGGCAAGCTCGGCGCCTTCCTCGCCACCATCCCCACGGCGGTGATGGGCGGCATCCTCGTCGTGCTGTTCGGCTCGATCGTCGTCGTCGGCATGGCGACCCTGGTGCGCGCCCAGGTCGACCTCACCGAGACCCGCAACCTGATCATCGCCGCCGTGGTGCTCGTGTTCGGCGTCGGCGGCATGGCCTTCCACCTCGGCGAGTTCACCGTCGAGGGCATCGGCCTCGCCGGCATCGCGGGCGTGGTGCTCAACCTGCTGCTGCCCGCGCACCTCGGCCAGGCGACGGCGACGGATTGACGGGCACGCGCGCGGCGAAGGTCACCCGCGGCGCCGATGGCCTTCGCCGCGGAACCGTAGGCGTCGACCTACACGACCGTCACACGCCGTGGCGCCGTTCGTCTAGGATGAGGCCATGAGTGAGATCGTCTTCCTGGTCGAAGACGCCCCGGAGGGCGGCTTCACGGCGCGCGCCCTGGGGGCCGCCATCTTCACCGAGGCCGACGATCTCGCCGATTTGTCCCAGCGGGTCCGCGAAGCCGTTGACGTGCACTTCACGGACGATCAGCGCCCCAAGCTGATTCGCCTCCATCACGTCCGGGACACGTTGATCGCCGTCTGAACGATGGCCCGCTTGCCACGCGACGTCTCCGGTGCCCGCCTGATCGTGCTGCTGGAGGCGCTGGGTTACCGCGTGGTCCGGCGGAAGGGCAGCCACGTCCGGCTCGAACGGCCGGGGCCGGATGCCCACGGGATTACGGTGCCCAATCACGCGGGCCTCAGGATCGGCACCCTGGCCGCCATCCTCCAGGAGGTCGGGGCCGCCACCCGGACCACACGCGAGGAACTCATAGAGATGCTCGGGCGTTGAGCTCCGCTCAGGGCGCCAGCGTCATCACCCTGCTCGACGCGGTAGCGATCGCACCGTCCTGCGGTACCGTGCCGAGCACCCCGAGCGTCAGCGTGCTCAGGTCGATCGCCGGCACGCTCGTGGCCGCCAGGTAGTTCTCGGCCGCCAGCGCGTGGACGCGCCACGAGTAGCGCCCGCCCGGCACCAGCGCCAACCCGATCGGCGTCACGTCCGGGATCCGCGCGCTGTCGGCCGCGGTCGTGAGCGCCACCCTCGGGCCATCGGCCGCGGACAGCGGGATCCACACGAAGAGCCGGCCACCCGTGGGGCCCCCCAGGACGCGGAACTCCGTGGCCCCCGAGACGTCCGTGGCGCCCGCCACCGGCGCCAGCAACTGGGGCGGCGCCGGCACCTCCAGCGAGAACGCCGGACTGACCGGCACCGACGTCCACGCCAACGTCGTCCCGTTCGCGTACGTCGCCTCCGCGGCCACCGCCACGCTCCCCTCGAGCCGCGAGTTGGCCACGGTCTGATTCAGCAGGACGTCGGTCGTCGCGGTCGCGCCGTGTACCAACGTCACTTCGGGGTCGTCGTACCCGAAGTACGCGAGCGGGCGCCCCTCGGCGTCGACCTGGATCCGCAGCGCGTGCAGGCGAGCCTTGACCGTCGCGCCCGGCCCGCCCCAGACGACCCAACCCGAGTAGCTCGCAGCACCCCCTGCCACTTCCCCGAAGCCCCACACCGGGGCGGAGACCCCTTCCACGCCCACGAACACGTCTTCGTCGTCCGGCAGCGCGCCGATGCCCAGGAGCGACCCGCCGATCAGGGTGCCGTGACCGCCGATCGCCGGCCCCCTCGGAACCAGCAGCGGCGCCGCGCTCGTCAGCCCCTCGTCGACGTGGACCCAGGCGTCGTGCCCCTGGAGCCGAGCGTGAGCGTGTACGGCGGCTCGATGCCCTCGAGCCGGAAGCTGCCGTCCGCCTCCGTGGTCGTGAGCTCTCCTTGCGCGTGGACCAGCACGCCCGCGAGCGGGGTGCCCTCGCTGGCGAGCACCAAACCCTCGACGGTGATCGTCGCCGCCGGGGGATCGACGGTGCTGGGGCAGCCGACGAGCACCACCGCCAGCAGCCCCACGGCAACGCACCCGTCGACCCGCCACCGGCCGCGCGCGACGTCCATGCCACCCGACCGACGACCACGACTCCGGCGATGCTCCACGGCGTCCTCCCGCCCCAGCGGCAGCTCGTTGCGTTCACGACCATCGTGGCCGCAGCGGTGGAGGTGGCGGTCGTGCATCGCGTCACGCCGCGCGCCTTCGGGTAGCATGACGCCGGTCGGCGCCGCCGGCCTTCCCGTCCTTTAACCCGGTCCCGCGAGACCGAGAAGGAGCCCGCATGACGCTCAACCCCAAGGCCACCCTCATGGACGCGCAGGACCTGACGCGCGCCCTGACGCGCATCGCGCACGAGATCATCGAGCGCAACAAGGGCAGCGAGAACCTGGCGCTCGTCGGCATCCACACCCGCGGGGTGCCCATCGCCGAGCGCCTCGCGGAGCTCATCGAGCGCTTCGAGGGCGCGCGGCCGCTCACCGGCAAGCTCGACATCACCCTCTACCGCGACGACCTCACCGAGATCGCCCTGCAGCCGATCGTGCGCAAGACCGAGGTGCCCTTCGACGTCACCGGCATGCGCATCGTGCTGTGCGACGACGTGCTCTACACCGGCCGCACCGCCCGCGCCGCGCTCGACGCGCTGGTCGACATGGGCCGCCCCGGGGTCATCCAGTACGCCGTCCTCGTCGACCGCGGGCACCGCGAGCTGCCCATCCGCGCCGACTACGTGGGCAAGAACGTCCCCACCAGCCGCAGCGAGGTGATCAAGGTGCGCCTGGCGGAGACCGACGGCGCCGACGGTGTCGAGCTGCCCGAGCTGGTGGACGAGGCATGACCGCGGCCACCGCCGGCGCCGGCGGCGCGCGAGTCGCCGCCGCCCCCGCCGCCGGCAGCCCGCCGACCAAGC
>JAHYJQ010000124.1 GCA_019429025.1 Trueperaceae bacterium
GAACCCGGGCGGGGCCGGCGGACCCGCCGACGACGGCCCGGGTGGTACACTCGGCCGTTACCGTCGACCCGCGGGGGTCGCCGTCACCGTCGCGTCTGCCGGCCCATCGGGCCCGCATCCCCGCGGCGGCGAGCGGTGGCGCCTGGGCCGGACGGCAGGAGGGCCCCTTGAACGAAGGCCAAGTCGTCCCCATCCAGCTCACGGACGAGATCAAGTCGAGCTTCATCAACTACGCGATGTCGGTCATCGTCGACCGCGCGCTGCCCGACGTGCGCGACGGCCTCAAGCCGGTGCAGCGGCGGATCCTCTACGCCATGAACCAGGCGGGCCTGGTCAGCAACCGCAAGCACAGCAAGTCGGCCGGCGTCGTCGGCGACGTGCTCGGCAAGTACCACCCGCACGGCGACAGCGCCGTCTACGACGCCATGGTGCGCCTGGCGCAGGACTGGAACCTGCGCTACCGGCTGATCGACGGCCAGGGCAACTTCGGCTCGATCGACGGCGACCCCGCCGCGGCCTACCGCTACACCGAGGCGCGCCTCACCGCCACCTCCGAGTCGCTGCTCGCCGACCTCGACAAGGAGACGGTGGCGATGCGGGAGAACTTCGACGGCACCACCGTCGAGCCCGAGGTGCTGCCCGCGGCGATGCCCAACCTCATCGTCAACGGCGCAGCCGGCATCGCCGTCGGCATGGCCACCAACCTGGCGCCGCACAACCTCGGCGAGGTCATCGACGGCCTCGTCGCGATGATCCACGACCCCGACATCACCGTCGACGGGCTCATGGCGCACGTCAAGGGCCCGGACTTCCCCACCGGCGGGCTCATGTCGCGCGAGGGCCTGCGCCAGGTGATGGAGACCGGCCGCGGCAGCATCCGCGTGCGCGGGCGGGTCCGCATCGAGGAGCGCGCCGGCCGCCACACGATCGTCGTCAGCGAGATCCCCTACCAGATCAACAAGACGTCGTTCATCCAGACGGTGGCGGGCCTGGTGCGCGCCAAGAAGATCGAGGACATCTCGGCCCTGCGCGACGAGTCCGACCGGCAGGGGATGCGCATCGTCTTCGAGCTGAAGAAGGGCGCGCACCCCGAGCTGGTGCTGAACCAGCTCTACAAGTACACCCAGCTGCAGTCGAGCTTCGCCGTCAACAACGTCGTCATCGTCAACCGCTCCCCGCGCCAGCTCAACCTGCGCGAGATGATGCGCCACTACCTCGACCACCGCGCGGACGTCGTCACCAAGCGCACCGAGTTCGAGCTGCGCAAGGCGCGCGAGCGCGCGCACGTGCTCGAGGGGTACCTCATCGCGCTCGACCGCCTCGACGAGATCATCGCCCTCATCCGCGGCTCGCAGGACGGCCCCGAGGCGCGCGCCGGGCTGATCGCCGAGTTCGGCATGAGCGAGATCCAGGCGCAGGCCGTGCTCGACATGCGGCTGCAGCGCCTGACGGGGCTGGAGCGGGAGAAGCTGCAGGCCGAGTACCGCGAGACGATGGAGGAGATCGCCCGCCTGGAGCTCATCCTGGGCGACGCCACCGAGCTCTGGCGGGTCATCGAGAGCGAGCTGCTCGACGTGCGCAAGCGCTTCGCCGACGAGCGCCGCACGCAGATCGTCGACCTCTCGGACGACATCGGCAAGGAGGACCTCATCGCGGTCGAGCCGATGGTCGTCACGCTGACGCGCGGCGGCTACATCAAGCGCACGCCGGCGGCGGCCTACCGGGCGCAGGCGCGCGGCGGGCGCGGCGCCACGGCGCAGAAGACCAAGGACGAGGACGTCAACTCGCTGCTCATCGTGGGCAGCACCCACGACTACCTGCTGTTCTTCACCGACCGCGGGCGGGTGTACCGCGAGAAGATCTACGACCTGCCCGAGGCCGACCGCGCCGCGCGCGGCAGCCACGTGCGCAACCTGCTGCCGCTGGTCGGCGACGAGAGCGTGCAGACGGTGCTGTCGATCCAGGCGCTCGAACAGCCCGGCTCCTTCGTGTTCGCCACCCGCGACGGCATCGTCAAGCGCAGCGCGATCACCGAGTACGCCAACATGAACGCCGCCGGCCTCATCGCGCTCAACCTGCAGGAGGGCGACGAGCTCGTCGCGGTCCGCATCGGCGACGGCGAGGGCGACGTGGTGCTCGCCACCGCCCACGGCCAGGCGATCCGCTTCCCGGAGAGCGAGGTGCGCGACACCGGGCGCGCCACCCAGGGCGTCATCGGCATCCGCCTGCGGCGCGGCGACCGGGTGGTCAGCCTGTCCGTCGTCGCGGACCCGGACGGCGCGCAGACGGGCGGCGCCGCTACGCAACTGCTGGCGATCAGCGAGACCGGCTTCGGCAAGCGCACGCCCGTCGTCGAGTACCCGCGCCAGGGCCGTGGCGGGCAGGGCGTCATCACCCTCAAGGTGACCGAGAAGACCGGCGAGCTGGTCAGCCTGTGGCCCACCCATGGCGGCGAGGAGCTGTTCGTGCTCTCCGAGGGCGGCATCCTCATCCGCACCCGCGTCGACCAGATCAGCAGCTACGGTCGCTCGTCGCAGGGCGTGACGATCATGCGCATGGGCGCCGGCGACCGCGTGGTCCAGGCGATCGTGCTGCCGGCCGACGACCAGGTCGCCCAGGTGGCGCAGGCCATCGTCGACGCCGCGCCCACGGAAGACGGGGCCGCGTGAGCGCGAAGCGGCCCGCCGTCGTCCTCGACTGCGACCCGGGCCACGACGACGCCCTGGCGATCGCCGTCGCGGGGCGCCACACCGAGCTGCTGGGGATCACGACGGTCGCGGGCAACGTGCCGCTGCCGCTCACCACCCGCAACGCGCTGGCGATGGTCCGCGTCCTGGGGCTCGAGGCGCCCGTGCACGTCGGCAGCCCGCGGCCGCTGGTCGCCGAGCCGCGGACGGCCGAGTTCATCCACGGGGCCTCCGGCCTCGACGGCCCCGAGCTGCCCGCGGACCTCGGCGAGCCCGCCTCGCGCGACGCGGTCGGCTTCATCGTCGACGCGGTCCGCGCGAGGCCGGGCGAGGTGTGGCTCGTCGCGACCGGTCCGCTGACGAACGTCGCCCTGGCCCTGCGCACGGCCCCCGACCTGGCCGAGCGGCTGGCGGGGATCTCCATCATGGGCGGCGGCATCGCCTTCGGCAACGTGACCGCCGCGGCGGAGTTCAACGTCCTGGTCGACCCCGAGGCCGCCGACGTCGTCTTCCGCAGCGGCGTCCGGCTGGTCATGGCCGGCCTCGACGTCACCCACCAGTGGCCGATCGGCCCCGACGAGCGGGCGCGCATCCGCGCGGCCGGCGGCCGCGTCTCGGCGTTCTGCGCGGACCTCCTCGACTTCTACGGCCAGGCCTACGCCCGCGCGTTCTCCGGCGAGCCCGCGGGCCCGCTGCACGACCCGATCGCCGTGCTGGCCCTGACGCACCCGGAGCTGTTCGAGGTGACGCCGTACCACGTCGTCGTCGAGCTGACCGGCACCCACACGCGCGGCATGACGCTGGCGGACCGGCGCGGCGTGCGGGGCGGCGAGGCGCCCAACGCCGAGGTGCTCACGCGCATCGACGCGGCGGCGGCGACCGAGCTGCTGGTGACGACGCTGGCAACGTACGGCTGAGGGCGACGCGGCTGGCGCTGTGCACCCCCGCCACGCCGGCCGACGCGGCGGTCCGCCCACATCCCGCCACGCCGGGGCTCGGTTAGCATGGGCGCCGGTGATCGAGTTCAAGCACGTCACCAAGACCTACGCCCGCACGCACACCCACGCGCTGCGCAACGTCGATTTCGCGATCGGCAAGGGCGAGTTCGTCTACATCACCGGCCACTCCGGCGCGGGCAAGAGCACCCTCCTGGCGCTCGTGCTGCGCCGCACCGTCCCCACGGAGGGCGTGGTGTCGATCGCCGGACAGGACCTGTCGCGCCTGCACGACGGCCAGCTGCCGCTGCTGCGGCGGCGCATCGGGATGGTCTTCCAAGACCACCGGCTGCTGCCCAAGCTGTCGGCGGCCGACAACCTGACGTTCGCTCTGCGGGCCACCGGGGCCCACGGCCAGCTCGAGCAGAAGGCGCTCAACGCCCTGCGGCTGGTCGGCCTGGCGCACAAGCGCAAGGCCTACCCCATCGAGCTCAGCCTCGGCGAGCAGCAGCGCGTCGCCATCGCGCGCGCGCTGGTCACCAACCCCCCGCTGCTGCTGTGCGACGAGCCGACCGGCAACCTCGACCCGGACACCAGCTGGGAGATCCTGGAGCTCCTGAACGACGTCAACATCAAGGGGACGACCGTCGTCATCGCCACCCACTCGCGCGACCTGGTCGACGCCATGAAGCATCGGACGCTGGTGCTGCGCAACGGCGAGCTCGTGCGCGACGACGACCGCGGCGGCTACTCGCTGTGACGCCCGCCGGCGCGGCGGGGCCGTTCGGACCTGGCTGATGGCGTCGTCGCGTCAGACCTGGCTGACGGTGTAGTCGAGGCGGTCCTCGCCGACGATCATCTCCAGGAACTGGCGCTGGGCCAGCGCGTCGATCATCGCCAGCGCGTGCTCCTTGTCGACGTAGACGCCGTCCTTCATGACCGTGTGCCCGTACACGCCGAAGCGGTGGCCCGACTGGCGCACCAGTTGCGGCTTCTCGTACCACCAGGTCTTGGTGTCGGGGTCGTGGTAGAAGAAATCGTCGAAGACCTGCATCCCGGGCGTCGGCCCGGCGTGGGCGAAGTGGACGCCGTGGTGGACGACCTCGCGCGGGAAGCTGCGGAACCACGCGGCCAGGTCGTCGGGCAGCGCCACGCCACCGCGGTCGGCCCGGAACTCGTCGTGCTTGAGGCCCCCGCGGGTGCCCAGGTCGTAGTTGTGCAGCAGCGCGGCCTCGTCGTGGTTGCCGAGGATGACCTGCAGGTTCCCCGCGGTCTTCTCGACGAAGTCCTTGAAGCGGTACAGCTCGCGGATCTGCGCCCGGGCCGCGCGCCGCAGGTGGTCGGGGTCGCTCGAGTCGTAGGGGTCGGCGCCGACGGCGACGGCGTAGGCGCGCTGGTCCTTGTAGTGCACCAGGTCGCCCACCAGGACCACGCGGTAGCGCCCGCTGACGACGGCCTCCGTCGGCTCGTACGTCGGCGTCACCACCGAGGCGGCGCGCAGCACGGACCACAGCTCCGCCCACATCCCGTGCACGTCGCCGATGGCGAGGACCTTGATCACGCGGCGGCCCCGGGCGCCGGCTCGTCCCCGGGCGCCGGCTCGTCCCCGGGCGCGGCCGCGTCATTCGACGCGGGCGCGTCCGTCGACACGGGCGCGTCGGCGGTCGCGGCCGCGTCCGCCGGCGCGCCGGCGAGCAGCAGCTGCCGCAGCGCCGCGTAGAGTTCGCGCGCGGCCTGTGGCTCCTTGCCGTAGCCGCCGTGCTTCACGAGGATGCGGGCGGCCGCCAGCCCCTGGCCCTGGGCCTTGAGGCGTTCGATGAGCCGGTCGATCATCTGCTGGCCCTCGGGCTTGGCCGGCGCCTCCGCGAAGGCGTCCTCGGCCGGCGCCGCAGCGGCGGGCGCGGGGGCCGTCTCGGCGGGGCGCTCCGGGATCGCGACGGCGGCGCCGATCGCCTCGGGGCGCGCCGGCGCGTGGAGCGGCTCGCGGGTCTCCGGGTCGCATGCCACCCAGGCGCTGGCGTCCGCGGGCCAGGCGGGCGCCGCGCCGAACAGCGCGGCCGCCCGCGCGAACGCGATGGCCGCGGTCGCCTCGGCGCCACCCACGAGGGCGGGGCCGGCCACGACGCCCTTGGTCACGCCGTCGACCACCAAGTGGCAGGCGATCGCCTCGCCGGGCATGGCGGCGTAGCTGACGCTCCAACCGAGGGGGCCGTGCGCGGCGTCGAGGCGCGCGCGTAACGCCGCTGCGCCGACGCGCGGCGTCACGCGGACCTCGTCGCCGGCGTCGCCGATCTCCACCACCGTCCACGCGAGGTCATCGTCGCCGAACGGGCCGGCGAGGGGGGCGGGTGGAGGACCGGGCTGGGGGTCGCCGGCTCGCGATCGCGCAGGCGCGGACACGGCGACATGCTAGCACGCTCCCCGACGCGGCTCGTGACGCCTGCCGCCTGCGGACGGGCCGGCCTGCTCCCGCTGCCCGCCGGCCGGGGCGAGCGGTAAGGTAAGCATCATGGCCGCCTCCTCGCAACGCTTCGCGCTCCTGCTTGCGCTCCTTGCCCTGGCGCTGACCGCGACCGGCGTGGCGCAGTTCGGACCGCAGGTGACGCTGCTCGCACCCGATCGCCCGGCGCCCGGCGACACCGTCACGCTGGAGGCGACCGGCCTGCGCGACGTGGACCACGTCGTGCGGGTGGAGGCGCCGGACGGCAGCGAGACGCTCACGGTCACCGCCGCGGTCGGCGGCCGGCTCGCCGTCGAGGTCACGCTGGAGCAGGTCGGCCGCCACGTGGTCTGGCTCGAGGGCGTCGACATCGAGGCGGCCTTCACGGTGACGGCGACGGCGCCGTCCGGCGTGCCGGCACCGCCCGACCCGGTAACGCCGCCCGCGACGACGCCGGGCGAGTCGCCGGCCGCGGAGGCCGTCCCGGTGCCGTCGCCGGACGCGGAGACCGCGCCCGCCATCCCGACGCCGACGCCCGACCTGGCCGGCATCGCGCTCGACGTCGACGCCAACGTCGTCACGGCGACGGGCGACGACGGCCGCGTCCGCTGGCGGCTGCCGTTCGCCCCGGCGAGCGGCGTCACCAGCATCGCCCTGCTGCACCGCGAGTCCGTCTGGATCGCCCACGGGCATCAGGTGATCGAGGCCGACCCGGCCACCGGCCGCGTGCGCTCGCGGGTCGCGACCGCGGGCACGGTGCTGGAGCTGGTCCCCATCGGGACGGGGCTCGGCGTGACCAGTGAGGTCAGCGCGCCCGGCTCGGCCCTGACGGTCGAGGCCCGCCTGGAGGCCGGCCGGCTGTACCCTCCGGCGACGTTCGACCCGCAGGGCGACCTGTTCGACGCCCTGCTGCGTGAGGCCGAGGTCGGCGATCCCGCCGCGCGCCTGGCGCTCGACCGCACCAACCCCTTCCTGCACCTGCGGGCGGCCCTGGTCGCGCCGACCGAGGCCGAACGCGCGTTCGAGACGACCGAGGCGATCTTCGTCGCCAGCACCTTCTACGACCTCGCGCGGCTGGCCCGCGCGTTCGCGGCCGAGGGCTGGTGGGACGCCGCCGACGCCGCCATGTCCGCGGCCGCCGAGGACTTCGCGGCGCGCGGCTACGACCCGGCCCTGCTGACCTCGGCCGAGGTGCACGAGCGCTACGGCTTCCCGCTGCAGCCGCTGCGGACGGCCCTCATGCGCGGCGACCTCGACGAGGCGCGGCTGTGGGCGACGTGGCTCCACGCCCTCTCCGGGCCGGATCTCCCCGGGGCGGGGGCCGAGCTCAGGGCCTTCGCCACCGCCCTCGGCCGGCAAGGCGAACGCGAGGCCGCCGCCGCGTGGCGCGAACTCGCCGCCGAACGGACGAACACCGCCGCCGGCGACGCGGTGGCGCGCAACGCCCTGCTGCTCGGGCGCGGCGGCCCCGTCGCCTCGACGGCGCTCATGATCGCCTTCTTCTTCCTGCACCTGGTGCTGATCGTGAAGTACCGGCGCGCGCAGGACCTCGCCCGTCGGCAACGCCTCGAGTCGGGCCACCGGCCCCTGCCGCTGCCGCGCCTGCGCACCATCCGCTTCTACGGCGTGACGGAGAAGCTCGTCCTGGTGATCATGCTGGCGTTGGCCTACGCGACGGTGGTGCTGGTCGGCTGGGTCCAACGGGGCGATCCCCTGGTCGCTGCCGCCGCGGCGGGGCACCTCGAGGCCCCGGCCGCCGCGGCCGTGTGGTCGAGCGCCGCCGGCGACCCCGCCAGCCTGGCCTGGGTGAACGCCTACCGCACCGATCGCGCCGGGCACGACGAGCTCGTGCGGGCGGCGCTCGGCTCGCTCGACGCCCCCCTGCTCGACCCGGTCTTCGCGGCGCTGGAGGCGGGCGACCCGGTCCCGACCCCATCGCCGGTGACGCTGCGCGCGGCGGCCGCCGGCACCTGGTACGGGTTCGTCGCCGACGCCTTCGTGCAACCCCAGCTGCTGCTCGACGATCACCTCGTGCTGCTCGGGCTGCCCGCCTGGAGCTGGCCCGCGCAGCTGCTGCTCTTCTGGCTGGTCGCGCTGTGGCACCTCGCCTGGCTGCTGATCCCCCGACCGCGCTACGCGGCCCACGCGCCGCGGCCCCTGCTCTACGAACTGCTGGCCATCCTCGTGCCCGGCAGCGGCCAGGCCGACGAACTCTATGGCGTGCTGCTGCTCGTCCCCTGGGCGCTGTTCGGGATCGACACCGTCACGCAACTGCTCGGCGGCCAGAGCGCGCTCGGCATCCCGTACGACGCCGGCCTCGTCGTGCTGGGCGTCCTCTACTTCGTCAACCTGATCGCCTGGGCGATCGAGTTCGCTTCGGTGCGCAAGCGCCTCGCCCAGCTCAAGGCTGACCGCCCCGACCTCGCCCGCGCGTTCGGCCTGAAGCCGACGGGCGCCGCGGCCGGCCAGGAGCTCGACCCGGCGTGAGGCCGCCGCCGGCGACGGCGACCGGCTACCTGCTCGTCTTCGCGGCGGCCCTGCTGTGGAGCCTGATCGGGCCGTTCTCGCGGGCGGTGCTCGACGCCGGCGTCGGCCCGCTGGAGATCGCCTTCTGGCGCGCCGTGATGGCCGGGGCCGCCTTCGCGCTGCACGCGCTGCTCACCCGCCAGGCGCGTCTGCGCCCGTGGCCCGCCGGCGGCACCGACCTCGCGGCCCTCGCCGCCTTCGCGCTCGTCGGCGTGACCCTCTTCTACGCGGCGCTGGCGCTGGCCATCGACGCCGGCGGCATCAGCCTCGCCTTCGTGCTGCTCTACACGGCGCCGGCGTTCGTGGCGCTGCTCGCCTGGCCGCTGCTCGGCGAACCGCTCACCGGCGGCAAGCTGACGCTCGTCGGCGTGGCGCTGG
>JAHYJQ010000125.1 GCA_019429025.1 Trueperaceae bacterium
CCTCGGCGGCGATCTTGGGGGTGGCGTCCATCACCCACACCGGGCCGGCGCCGTGGCCGCCGTCGATGACCTGCACGTCGCGCTCGGGGTCGATGTTGTTGAGCATCGTCCAGATGGCGTCCTCGAAGTCGCGCGGGTCGGTCTCGTGGTCGAGCACGGCGATCAGCCGCACGCCGCGGGCGGCGGCGTGGTGCGCCGCCCACTCCCCGATGTGCCGCCCCTGGTCGGCGCGCTCCTTGCGGGTCGTCAGGAACCAGAAGCCGCCGCCGGGCTGGTGCTGGTCGAGCACCTCGGCGTGGGCGGGGAGGTGCGCGCGCGTGCGCTCGGGTCCGGGTTCCCACGGCTCCACGTCCGCGCCGGCGGCGCCGACCTCCTCGGGATGCTTGACGGTGCCGTCGACGATCAGCTTGCTGCCGTAGCTCCAGGCGCGGCTGGCGTGGTCGAGGACGTCGATCGGCCCCTTGGCGATCTGGTGGTCGCGGCCGGGCACCGCGTTGGCCAGGACCGCGCGCCAGAAGCCGGGGTGGTCGTTGGCGGGGACGTCGGCGTCGGTGACCAGGATGACCTTGGCGAACATCATCTGCCCGAGGCCCAGCAGGCCGTTGCCGACCTTGTACGCCTGGCCCGGGTAGCCCTTCTCGATGACGACGTTGACGAGGTTGTGGGCGATCCCCGCCGGCGGCATGTGGTAGTCGACGATCTCGGGCAGGATGAGTTGCGCCGGCACCAGGAACAGCCGCTCGCTGGCCTCGATGAGGTAGGCGTCCTCCATCGGCGGCCGGCCGACGATCGTGGCGGGGTAGACCGCCTCGCGGCGCATGGTGATGGCGGTGACGTGGAAGGCCGGGTAGAGGTCCTGCAGCGTGTAGAAGCCGGTGTGGTCGCCGAACGGGCCTTCGACCACCCAGTCCTCGTCGGGGTCGACGTAACCCTCGAGCACGATCTCGGCGTTCGCCGGCACCTCGAGGTCGACCGTGACGCCCTTGACGAGCTCCACGCCGCGGCCGCGCAGGTAGCCGGTGAGCGAGTACTCGTTGATGCCCGGGATGGGCGGGATGGGTGCGGTGGCGGCGTAGGTGAGCGCCGGGTCGCCGCCGAGCGCGACCGCGACCTCGAGCCGCTGCCCCATGCGCTTGGCGGACTCCAGGTGGCGCGCGCCGGTCTTGTGCCGCTGCCAGTGCATGCCGGTGACGTTCTTGCCCATCACCTGCATGCGGTACATGCCGATGTTGACGTCCCCGCGCTCCGGGTCCTTGCTGATGACCAGCGGCAGCGTGACGAACGGCCCGCCGTCCTGCGGCCAACAGGTCAGCACCGGCAGCTTGCCGAGGTCGACGTCGTCGCCCCGCCAGACGACCTCCTGCACCGGCGCGCGGCGCACGCGCTTGGGCGGCAGCGCGGCCAGCTCGCGCAGCTTCGGCAGGTTCGACGCCAGCCCCACCAGGCCGCCGCCGACCTTGACGTCGAGCAGGTCGCGCAGCCGGGCGCCGAGCTCGTCGAGGTCGTCGAGCCCGAGGGCCCAGGCCATGCGTTGGCGGGTGCCGTACACCCCGATGGCGACCGGCAGCTCGCTGCCCTCGACGTTCTCGAACAGCAGCGCGGGGCCGCCGGCCTTGACCACGCGGTCGGCCAGGGCGGTGATCTCGAGGACGGGCGACACGGGCTCCTTCACCCGCACCAACTCGCCCTTCTCCTCGAGGAAGCTCAGGAAGCGTTGCAGGTCACCATGCATGGGCTCATGGTACCGGTGGCGGCCGGCGCGGACCGTGCGCCGCGGCGCGGAACGGGGTCGTCGGCGCCCGAAGGCGCGGTCTTCGGCGCCCGAAGGCGCGGTGTTCGGCGCCCGAAGGCGCGGTGTTCGGCGCCCGAAGGCGCGGTGTTCAGCGCCCGAAGGCGCGGTCGTCAGCGCCCGCTTGCCTGGGCCCGCTCGCCCGCCGTGTGCCACACGGGCGGCTCGCCGGCGGCCCGCTCGAGCCAGCGCACCAGCTCGTCTTTCAGCGCGGCCAGGCCGTCGCCCGTGCGGGCCGACACCGCGGGGCCGTCGTAGCGCGCCTCCAGCTCGGCGAGGGTCGCCTCGTTCGCGGCGTCCGCCTTGTTCAGCACCACGCGGCGCGGCCGTTCCAGCTTGAGTTCGTCGAGGATGCGGTCGACGGCGGCGACGCGGTCGGGGGCGCCCGGGGAGGCCGCGTCCACCACGTGCAGCAGCAGGTCGGCGTCGTGCAGCTCCTCGAGCGTGGCGCGGAAGGCGTCGACCAGCTCGCTCGGCAGGTCGCGGATGAAGCCCACCGTGTCGGTGTAGATCACCTTGCCGCCCCACGCGCCCAGGCCCGGCAGCCAGCCCTCGCGGGTGGTGGGGCGCAGGGTGGCGAACAGCGCGTTGCGCGTCAGCGCGTCGCTCTTGGCCAGCGCGTTGAACAGCGTGCTCTTGCCGGCGTTGGTGTAGCCGACCAGCGCGATCACCGGGACGGGGCCCTGGGTGCGGCCCTTGCGCGTCTCGGCGCGGCGCTTGGCGATCGCGTCGACCTCGGCCTCCAGCGCGGTCAGGCGGGTGCGGATGCGACGCCGGTCGACCTCGAGCTTCGTCTCGCCGGGGCCGCGGGTGCCGATGCCGCCGCCGAGGCGCGACATCGCCTTGCCGCGGCCCGCCAGCCGCGGCAGCTGGTACTGCAGCTGCGCGAGCTCCACCTGCACCTGCGCCTCGCGCCCGCGGGCGTTCTGCGCGAAGATGTCGAGGATCACCTGGGTGCGGTCGAGCACCTTGAGGCTGGTCGCCTTGTCGAGCTCGCGCGCCTGGGCGGGCGTCAGCTCGCGGTCGAACACCAGCAGGTCGGCGTTCTCGTGGTACGCGGCCGAGACGAGCTCGTCGAGCTTGCCCCGGCCCACCAGCGTGCGGTGGTCGGCGCTCGCGCGCCGCTGCAGGCTGCGGTGGGCGACCACCGCGCCGGCGCTGCTCACCAGCTCGGCCAGCTCGTCGAGCCGGGCCTCGGCCTCCGCCTCGCCCTCGCCCGTGTCGATCCCCACGATGACCGCCCGCTCCTCGGAGCCGCGGCGGACCTCGCGCGCGCGCCACGAGCGGGCCAGCTCCTCCTCGAGCGACGCGATGCGGCGCAGGGCGTCGTCGCGCTCCAGCTCGCGCATCGCCACCGGCGGGTCGATGAGCCAGTCCTCCTCGTCGGAGGTGGGCGGCGCGACCATCGCCACGTGCGCCGCGCCGAGGACGACGTCGCCGCGCTCGTTGGCCGCCACGTCGACGGCGACGAGCATGTCGAGGCGGTGCAGGAAGAGCGTGGTCAGGTCGGCGGGGGAGAGGCCGCTGGGCTTGAGGTGCACGTGCACGAGCCGCAGGCCGCGCAGGCGGGCATCCGCCTCGCCTGCGGTGGGCGGCAGCGGCGTGTCGGCGGCGTCGCCGGCGGCCACCGTGACCACGCGGCCGCGGCGGTCGACGAGCAGCGACACGGGCCGCGCGATCTCGAGGGCCAGCTCGCCCATCGCGCGCGCCAACTCGGACGTGACGGCCTGCTCGGGCGGCACCCGACGGCGGTAGAGGTTGGAGAGTCGCTTGACCTGGTTGGCCTTGAGGCCGGAGAGCTTGCCGTGGACCTTGTCGATGGGCAGAAGATACCACGCCGCCCGGCGCCTCCAAGACGCCCCGGACACGTGGTAGCTTCCCCGTGTGGGACGACGCTTGGGGGATCGGTGGGGGGTGCGCGCGGGTCGCGCGATGGCCGTCGCGTGGGCGGTCGTCGCGGGTCTCGCGCTGGCCCAGGGCGACGCCGGCCAGGGCGGCGCCGGCGCCATCGCCGCGCGGGCCGAGGGGCCCTGGACGCTGCTGGCCGTCGACGACCTGGCGCGCGCCCTCGGGGCGCCGTGGAGCGCCGACGGCGACCACCTGACGCTGCGGTCCGACGCCGGCGTGCTGGTGCTGTTCGCGGGCTCGCCGGACGGCTGGTGGCAGCCGGTGGACGCCCGCGACGCGACGCCCGTCTCGTCCGCGCTGCCCGTGGCGCGCGTCGACGGCCGCTGGTACCTGCCCGACGACGTGCTCGGCGTGCTCGGCGTCCGCGTCGATGGCGGCGGCGTGACGCTGCCCGACGGCCGCCGCCGCCCGCTCGCGCTCGAGCGCCCGCCGCCCGTCGGCGGGCTCGCCGAGGTGGTGGCGCTCGGCCCGGGGGTCGACGCGCTGCGCCTGTACGCCGCGGGCGCCGACGCGGCCCACGAGGTGAGCCTGCTCGCGGTCGACCTCGGCCTGCTGGGGCTGGCGTTCCCGGAGCAGCAGGCGGCGCTCGACGCGGTCCTGCGCGAGCTGCGCTCGGAGAAGGCGCTGTTCCTGGTCGTGACCTCGCTCTCCGAGGCCGCCTGGCAGCCGGCGATCTACGTGGTGCAGGACGGGCGCGAGACGCTGCTGAGCGCGCCGCTGACGGTGCAGGTGCTGGAGGGCGATCCCGACCGCGTGGCGCCGGGCGCGCCGGTGGCGGCGGTCGCCTTCCTCCCGTCCGACCTCGACCTGCGGCGGCCGCTGACGCTGCGGTGGGCGGGGGTGTCGGGGAGTCTCACGCTGCGCCGTTGACCTCGCGGCTCCGCCGCGAGGTCAACGGCAATGCCCGCCATGGGGTGTCGGTGGCGCCAACGAAGCCGCCGCGTCGCCACGGCAGCGTTGGCGCCGACGACCCGGGCCACCCCGGCCGGTGTGTAGCATGGGCCGCATCTTGAGGAGGTCGCTCATGGCCGTGGTCATCGCCAGCGCCGTACGGACCGCCATCACCAACTTCCAGGGCGGCTTCACGCCGCTCGCCGCGCCGCAGCTGGGCGCCGCCGTCGTGCGGGCCGCGCTGGAGCGCGCCGGCGTCGAGGCCGGCGAGGTCGACCTGGTCATGATGGGCCAGGTCCTCGCCGCGGGCGCGGGGCAGGCGCCCGCGCGCCAGGCCGCGAAGCACGCCGGCCTCCCAGACCGGGTGCCCGCCGTCACCGTCAACAAGATGTGCGGCAGCGGTCTCGAGACCGTCATCCAGGGCGCCCGCGCCATCGCCCTCGGCGACGCCGGCGTGGTCGTGGCCGGCGGCATGGAGTCGATGACCAACGCCCCCTACCTGCTCACGGGCGCCCGCGGCGGCCTGCGCCTCGGCGACGGGGCCGTCGTCGACAGCATCCTGCGCGACGGCCTGGTGAACGTCTACGATGGCTGCCACATGGGGACCGGCGCCGAGTGGTGCGCCCGCACCCACGGCCTGTCGCGGGCTGCGCAGGACGACTACGCCGCGCGCTCGTACCGCCGCGCCCAGCGCGCCACCGCGGCGGGAATCGCCGCGCGCGAGATCGTGCCGGTGGAGGTCCCCGGCCGCAAGGGCGCCATTTCGACGATCGACACCGACGAGGGGCCCGCCAGGGTCGATTTCGACAAGCTGCCCACGCTGCGGCCCGTGTTCGAGCAGGCGGGCACCGTCACTGCCGGCAACGCGTCCTCGCTCAACGACGGCGCCGCGGCGCTGGTCATCGCCGACGAGACGGTCGCCGTCTCCCGCGGCTGGCCCGTGCTGGCGCGGATCCGCGGCTACGCCGGGCACGCGCAGGCGCCGGGCGAGTTCACCACCGCCCCCATCGGCGCCATGCGCGCGCTCTACGCGCGCACCGGCTGGCGGCCCGAGGAGGTCGACGCCTACGAGATCAACGAGGCCTTCGCCGTCGTGCCCATGGCGGCGATGGACGCCTTCGGCCTCGACCCCGAGCGGGTCAACGTGCTCGGCGGCGCGGTGTCGCTGGGGCACCCGATCGGCGCGTCGGGCGCCCGCATCCTCGTCACGCTGCTCAACGTGCTGCAGGAACTGGGGGGCCGACGCGGCGTGGCGAGCATCTGCATCGGCGGCGGCGAGGCGTTGGCGATGGCGATCGAGCGGGACTGAGGCAGGCGTCTCTCCCCGCGGCCCTACTGGCGCCGACGGACGCGGCGGCGTCCTACGGGTCGATGCGCGTCGACATGCGGCCCATCTGCACGGCCTCGGCCACCGCCTTCGGCAGCCCCCAGGCGACGATGTCGAAGGCGACCGCGCCGTAGTCGTAGTCGACCTTGTCCATCTCCACCTCGACGCCCGACTCGTCGATGCGCAGCACGCAGACGTCGGCGCCCGGCTCGCCGTTGAGCGATAGGCCGACCGAGCCCGGGTTCACCGCCCAGCCCGCGTCGGCCACCTTGCGGAAGTAGGGGACGTGGCTGCCGCCGGTGGCGAGGATCTGGCAGCGGTTGCGCGCCAGCAGGCGCGCGAGCGCCATCGGGTCCTGCTGCAGGTTGGTGCGTTCGCTCGGGTCGTGGGCGGAGCCGTGGAAGGCGCGCAGCTTCCCGGCGGCCGTGTCGAGGCGTCGCTGCACCGGCAGCGACCGCAGCCACTCCACGTGGTCGGGCTCGATGACGCCGCGGGTCCACTCGACGGTCTCGTGCGCGACCCCCTTGCGCACGTTCGTGCGGGCGAAGCGGTAGGCGATGCGCTCATCGGCGTCCCCCAGGCAGCACATGACGCGGCGCTCGCGCAGCAGCGCGATCGTCTCGTTGGGCGAGGGCCCGTAGCCGACGAGGTCACCGAGGCACAGGACCGACTCCACGCCGGACCTCTCCAGCGCGGCGAGTGCGGCCTCCAGGGCCAGCACGTTGGCGTGGACGTCCGAGATCAGGCCGATGACCACGGCGCAGTCTACCAGCAGGGTAGAAGCGCGGCCGGCCTCGGCTTCAGAAGGCGGGTTCGGCCGCGAGGAGCCACGCCTCGACGGCCTCGCGGAACGCCGCCGGGCACTCCTCGTGCGGCAGGTGCCCGCAGCCGTCGAGCTCGACCAGCGTCGCCCCGCCCGGGACCCCCGTGAGGTCGCGGGCCAGGTCGCGCGACTGCTCGGCCGGCACGATGGCGTCCTGCGCGCCGGTGACGACCAGCACCGGCACCCGCACGGCCCCGAGCAGGGGGACCAGGTCGGGCTCCCGGCTCGCCTTGACCAGCTCCCACAGCGCGCGGTCCCAGTCGAGCACCTGCAGCGGTCGCCGGTAGGCGTCCCAGGTGGCGTCGTCGATGCGCGTCGGGTCGGCCCACGACGCGCGCAGGAAGGCCTCGCCCTGGTTGCCGCCGACTTGGCGCACGATGAGCGGCCCGATGCGCTCGAACTGTGGGGTCCGCAGCAGGGGTCGGCTCCAGGCGGGCGCGCCCCCACCGGCGTACACGGCAGCGCCGATGAGCACCAGCCCGGCGACCCGCTCCGGGTGCGCGAGCGCGGTCTGCAGCGCGATCGTGCCGCCGGCCGAGTGGCCGACGAGCACGGCGCGTTCGATCCCGAGCGCGTCGAGCACCCCGACGGCGGTGGCGACCTGGGCCGCGGGCCCGTAGGGGTTCTCGTCGGCCGACCAGCGGCCGAGCGGCCGCTCGGTGAGCCCGAAGGCGGGGCGGTCGAAGGCCACGGCCACGGCGCCGTCGCTCAGCCACGGCAGGCTGGCGGCCCACGAGCGCGTGTTGGCGCCGAAGCCGTGCAGCAGCAGGAAGGCGGCGTCGGGCGCGTCCGGCGGGGCGGCGAGCAGCGCGTCGGCGGGCGCGCTCAGCGGGAGACCGTCGGCCACCGCCTCGACGTGGACCTCCAGGCCGTCGACCTCGACCCAGGCGGAGCCCGGCCACGCGACCTCGCGCGCGGGCCTCAGCCCCTCGAGCGGGAAGACGGGCACCAGCAGCGGCCCCAGCACGACGACGGCGAGCATGAAGGCGAGGATCCAGAGGGAGACCTTGATGCGGAACGGCACGGCGGCATCACACCACGGCGGGCCCCGCGGGGGTCGTCGCGGCCGCCACGGTGCCCGTGCCGCGCCGGCGGCGTTGGCGTCGCGTGCGCGGCGTTGGCGTCGCGTGCGCGACGTTGGCGCCGCGTGCGCGACGTTGGCGCCGCGTGCGCGGCGCACCGGGTTGGTAACCTCCGTCATGCGCCCCGTTGCGACCTTCTCGCTCGTTGCCCGCGACCCCGACACCGGCGACCTCGGCGTCGCCACCGCCTCCAAGTTCCTCGCCGTCGGCGCGGTCGTGCCCTACGCGATCGCCGATGTCGCCGCCATCGCGACGCAGTCGTACGCCAACACCGCCTACGGCCCGCGCGCGATCGACATGCTCCTGGCCGGCGTGCCGATCGCGCTCGTCGACCAGGCGCTGCGGGCCGGGGACGAGCACGCGGCCCAGCGCCAGTACGGCGTCGTCGACGCCGACGGCGGGTCGATCACCTTCACCGGCGACGGCTGCCACCCGTGGGCCGGCGGCGTCGCCAAGCCCGGGCTCGCCGCCCAGGGCAACCTGCTCGCCGGTCCGCAGGTGATCGACGCCCTGGTCGCCGGCTTCGCGTCGCACGCGGGGCCCTTCCCCGAGCGGCTGCTCGCGGGCCTGCTGGCCGCCGACCGCGCCGGCGGCGACGCCCGTGGCCGCCAGTCCGCGGCGCTGCTGGTCGTGCGCGAGGAGGGCGGCTACGGCGGCTTCAACGACCGCTACGTCGACCTGCGCGTCGACGACGATCCCGACCCGGTCCCGCGGCTGCAAGGGCTGCTGGCGCTGCAGCGGCTGTACTTCGGCGAGCCGCGGCCCGACGACGTGCTGCCGATCGAGGGCGAGGTCGCCGCGCGCCTGCTCGCGCTGCTGCGCGCCGCCGGCCACGACGTCGGCGCTGCCTGGGACGCCGCCGCGCGCGCCGCGCTGGCGGCGCTGGCGGGGCGCGAGAACGTCGAGGAGCGGCTGCTGGAGGGCGATCGCGTCGATCGCGTCGTGCTCGAGCACCTGGAGCGCGTCAGCGGCGGCTGAGGCGGGATGCGCGCGTGCCCGCGGCGCCGCGCGTGTCGGCGCCGCGGGCACGCGGCGCCGCGGGCCGGCGGGCTCAGCGGCCCTCGAACTCCGCGGCGCGCTTCTCCAGGAACGCCGAGGTGCCCTCCGTCGCGTCCTCGGTCGTGGCG
>JAHYJQ010000126.1 GCA_019429025.1 Trueperaceae bacterium
GCATGCGAACTCATGACGATGTCGTCGGCACGCTGATGCGTCGCCCCGGCGTTCGACGGGAAGTCGAGCGCATCGAGCGCGAAGAGGGCGCGCTCCTGGACATCTTGCTCAAGGCGCGCATGGAAGCCGGGCTGTCGCAGGCACAGGTCGCAGAACGCATGGGGACCCAGGCGCCGGCAGTCGCCCGGCTGGAGAGGGCGCTGGCCACAGGCAAGCACTCACCGTCGTTGACGACCCTGCGCAAGTACGCGCGGGCTTGCGGCAAGAAGCTGTCGATCCACCTGTCGTAGCGAGAGCGCGGCGCCGGCATACGACTTCGTCGTCTACCCCGGAATCGAGCGTCGCCACCGTCAGCCGGCGCAACCCCCCGCCGGAGAAAGCCTCTGCCGCAAGCACCGAGGCCGGGTCGGTCGCTCCTCGAACGCGCGCCCCACGGCCCGACGATCGACCCGACCTTGACGCCCGTCAAGGCGCCCGCCGACTCCTCCGTCCATCCTGTGGACGAACGAGAGGAGTTCCCATGAACCGCACCACCCCAGCGATCGACCGCCCCGAACCCACCATCCGCACCGTCTTGCGCAGCGACGAGCTCACCTGCCCGAGCTGCATCGAGAAGATCGAGCGCCGTCTCGGCCGCATGCCGGGCGTCGCGCGCAGCCGCGTCCACTTCGCCACCGGCCGCATCGAGGTCGACCACGACCCGAAGACGGTCACGCCCGACGAGCTCGCCGCGGCCGTCTCCGAACTCGGGTACCGGGCGACGCCGTCGCCGTTCTGAAGGGGGACCGGCATGCGCTTCACCCGAACCGAGATCCCCGTGTTGGTCAGCGCCGCCCTCATCGCGGCGTCCCTGGGGCTGGCGGCCACCGGCCCGGCAGACGGTGCCGCGGCGGCGTGGGTCCGCGACGGCCTGATGCTCGTCGCGGCCCTCGTCGCCGGGGCCGGCATCGCGGCCCGCGCGGTGCGCGCCCTGCTGCGCCGCGACGTGTCGATCGAGGTGCTCGTGACGGTGGCCACCGTCGGCGCGATCGCGATCGGCGAGCTCTGGGAGGCCGCCGCGGTGACCTTCCTGTTCACGCTGGGTCACGCCCTCGAGGCGCGCACCCTGCGCTCCACCCGCGCCGCCATCGGGTCCCTGCTGGCGCTGCTCCCGACCGAGGTCCGGGTGCTGCGCGACGGCGTCGAGCACACCGTCGCCCCGCACCAGGTCGGACGCGGCGACGTCGTGGTCGTCCGCCCCGGAGAACGCATCCCCGTCGACGGGCGCGTGGTCGGTGGCCACGCCGGCGTCGACGAGAGCACGCTCACGGGGGAATCGATCCCGGTCGACAAGGGCCCGGGCGACGAGGCCCTCACCGGCACCACCGCGCACGGCTACCTGGAGATCGAGACGGCGGCCGTCGGCGCCGACACCACGCTGGCGCAGGTCGTGCGCCTCGTCGAAGAGGCGCAGGAGGCGAAGCCCGCCCGCCAGCGCTTCCTGGAGCGCTTCGCCCGCGTCTACACGCCGGCCGTGATCGTGGGGGCGGCGGTCGCCTACCTGGTCACGAACGACGTGCACCTCGCCCTGACGCTGCTGGTGATCGCGTGCCCGGGCGCCCTGGTCATCGCCACGCCGGTCGCCATGGTCACCGGGATCGGTCGCGCGGCGAAGGACGGCGTGCTGTTCAAGGGCGGCGAGCCGCTCGAGCTCCTCGCCCGGGTTCGCACGGTGGCCTTCGACAAGACCGGCACCCTGACCCGCGGGCGTCCGATCCTGCACGAGGTCGTCACCCCCGACGCGGGCCGGTACGAGCTCCACGCCGGCACCGCGCCCGCGACGGCGCTGCCCGCGGACGTCCGCTCGGCCGTCGCGCTCGCCGCCCGCGCCGAGGCCGGCTCCGAGCACCCGATCGCGACGGCCATCCGGGACGCCGCCGCACGCCTCTCCCGCGACGCGAGCGCCGACGCGCCGCGCCCCGAGGCGTTCGAAGCCGTCGCGGGCGGCGGCGCCCGAGCCCGCATCGACGGTCGCCGCGTCCTCATCGGTTCGCCCGCCTTCCTCGCGCACGAGGGCGTCGACCTGCCGGCCGGCATGACGGCCGCCGCCGCGCTGCAGGACCGCGGCCGCACCGTGAGTGGCCTCGCCGTCGACGGCACCCTCCGCGCCTGGCTCGGGCTCGGCGACGAGACCCGACCGGGGGCGCGCGAGGCGCTCGCCGGCCTCCGACGGCACGGCGTCCGCTGGCTCGCCATGCTCACCGGCGATCACGCCCGCTCGGCCGAGGCCGTGGCGCGCGAGTTGGGCATCGACGCCGTGCACGCGGAACTCAGGCCGGGCGACAAGAGCGACGCGATCACGGAGCTCGCGTCTGGCCGCGGCCCGGTCGCCATGGTGGGCGACGGCGTCAACGACGCGCCCGCGCTCGCCCGCGCCGACGTCGGCATCGCGATGGGCGCCGCCGGCACCCGCGCCGCCCTCGAGACCGCGACCGTCGCGCTGATGGGCGACGACCTGCGCGCGCTGCCCCACGCAATGGGTCTGGCACGCCGGACCGTCCGCGTCGTCCGGCAGAACCTCGCCATCGCCCTCGGCACCGTGGCGCTGCTGGTCGCGGGCGTGCTCGCGGGCTCCGTGCACATGGCCGGCGGGATGCTCATCCACCAACTCTCCGTCCTGCTCGTGATCCTCAACGCCCTCCGTCTCGCCCGCCCGGTCCGCCGGACGCCAGCCGCGCGTCGCAGCGTCGGCGGCGGCCGGCGCGTCGGCCCGCGCATCGAACCCGACGCCCAGGCGGCGGCGTGACGGGCGCCGGCGGCGCGCCCCGAGGCGCCCACGCCAGGCCGAACGCCCGCCGGCCGGGAGGGCGCTAACCTGGGATCATGGGCGTCACGAAGGGCGAGGGAGGGCGCGCGCCGCACCTCGAGGAAGGCACCGCGGGCCACTGCTCGGCCGCGGTGCGCCTCGAGGTGTTGGGACGCACGACGCTCTTCCGAACGCTCGATCCCGACGCGCTCCGGCGCGTCAACGACGGCTGCCGCGCGGTCCCCGCCGAGCCGGGCGAGACGATCCTGCGCGAGGGCGAGCCGGCCGAACGCCTCTTCGTGGTGGCCACGGGCGCCGTCAAGCTCGTGCGCCACGGCGCCGACGGCAAGGCCGTGCTGCTCGACGTGATCGTGCCCGGGGAGTGGTTCGGCTCGCTGGGCGCCCTCGGCGACGACGCCTACCGTCACGACGCGGTGGTCCTCCGTCCCGGTTGCCTGTTGCTGCTGTCGGCCGAGGCCTTCCGCGACCTGCTGCGCGAGGTGCCGGGCGTCGCCGAGGCGGCGCTCGACGTCACGGCCCAACGGCTGCGCGAGGCCCAGGGCGCGGTGCGCTCGCTGGCGACCCTGCCGGTCGAGGGGCGCCTCGCGGCCACGCTGCTGCAGTTGGCGTCCAAGGTGGGGCGCGAGGGCCCCGACGGCGTTCGGCTCGAGGTGGCGCCGACGCAGGTCGATCTGGCGGCGATGACGGGCACCTCGTTCGAGTCGGTCAGCCGGGTCTTCGCCCGCTGGCGCGCCCGCGGGCTCATCGCCACGACCCCCGAGGGGCCGCTGCTGCGCGACCTGGCGGGGCTCGCCGCGCTCGCCGGCGAGGGCGACCTCGGCCAGCGCGGAGACCCGGGCTAGCCGGCGAGCGAGCGGGTCGCCGCGACGCGCGTCGAGGCGCGCGCCGGTCTCGACGCCGCGCGCGGGCGCAGGGCGCCCACCGTTGACGCACACCCCAGCGTGGACTACCGTATGACGAAGATCGGATCGATGGAGGAACCGTCATATGGCCGTCGTCACCGTGTCACCCAAGTACCAGGTCGTGATCCCCAAGGACGTGCGCGAGAAGCTGGGCATCCGGCCAGGCCAGAAGGTCGAGGCGTTCGCCGTGGGCAATCGGGTGGAGTTGGTGCCGGTCCAACCCATGCGGACGTTCCGTGGGCGGTTCCCCGACCTGCCGCCGCTGGAGCGCGAGCCGGACCGCCTGTGAACGTCGTCGACTCGAGCGGCTGGATCGAGTACCTCTCGGGCGGGCCGAACGCCGCGTTCTTCCGTGGGCCGGTCGAGGACGAGGCGGCGCTCCTGGTTCCGACCCTGAGCCTGTTCGAGGTCTACCGGCACCTGCTGCGGCACGTCGGCCGCGACGACGCGCTCTCGGTCATGGCGGCCATGCGTCAGGGCACGGTGATCGATCTCGACGACCGGCTGGCGCTGGCCGCCGCCGAGCTGAGCGTCGCGACTCGACTGGCGCTGGCTGACAGCGTCATGCTCGCGACCGCCCGGGCCCACGGCGCCGTCCTGTGGACGCAGGACGCCGACTTCGACGGCCTCGAGGGCGTGCGCCTGAAGCGCAAGCCCTGACCACGCGGTTGCCCCGGCACCGGCGCCCCAGGCGACGACGGATCGCCGCCGTCAGCCGATCACCGCGATCGCCTCGACGTAGCCGATGCGGATGAGCTCCTCGTCGTCATCGCCCTCGGCATCGACCGGCCGGGCGTGGAGGTAGGGGAGCGAGCCGCGGTGCCGCACCAGCAGCGGCTCGAAGCGCGCGGTGCGCACCTTGCCGCGCGAGCGGTGCACGCGGCCGTAGCGGCCGTAGCGCTCGCGCTCCGGCGCGTAGCGCAGCTCGACGAGCTGGTGCGCGGCGATCGCCTCCTCGAGCCGCTCGCGGACGCGGCGGGTGCTGAGGCCGGTGACGAGCCGGTCGACAGGGGCGGCATCTGCGGCGGCGCGGGCCTCGGCACCGGCGACCGCGACGACGCCGCCAACCACCGGCGCCGCGCCCGTCCCGTCGACCTCGACGCCCAGCTCCCGCAGTGCCGCGGCCAGCGGCGCGATCGCCTCGCCGGCCACCAGGTAGGTGGCGTCGTTCAGCGCGGCGCCCAGGTACGGCGCCAGGCGCGGGTGTTGCGCCCACGCCGACGCCCGGGGGTGGCGGAAGAGCACCGCGCCCTGCAGCGCGGGCGGCGGCGCGTCGCCGCTCCAGGCGAGGAGCAGCGCATCCACGTGCGCGGGCATGGCCTTCGCGAGGCGTGCCTTGAGGACGTCGCGCCAGCCGCCCGGCAGGGGCCGCGCGCGGACGGCGTCCGGGTCGAACGCCAGCCGCCCGCGCGGCCCCGCGCGGGTGAGCGCGTGGACCACGACCCGGCCGGCCAGGTCCAAGGCGCCCGTGATCCGCACGTTGCCCGCGGCATCGACGGTGATACCCCGCTCGGGCGTGTCGCGGTACCGGTGCCGCTCGCCGGCCGGCGCCTTGGCGCGGGGCGGGATCAGCGCGAAGCGCTCGCCGACCGGCCGGGCGCGCGGCAGCTGCGCCAGGGCGGCGTCGCGGGCGGCCTCGTCGGCGTACTCGACCAGCCGGGCATCGAGGGTGGCGCGCAGGCGGTCGCGGCGCTCGGCCCAATCGCGCATGGCGCGCTCGACGTTGGCGGGCACGGCGCCCGCGTGCGCGCGCAGGTCGGCGATCAGGCCGTCGACGTCGCGGCCGAGGCCGAGGGCGCGGCTCACGCTCCGGCGGTCGAGCTCGAAGGCGGCGGTGTTGGGGTCGATGCGCACGGCCGTCGCGCAGGTCAGCGCCGCCACCGCTTCGGTGTCGAGGCGATCCAGGTAGGCGAGCACCTCGAAGTTCGGCTGCACCACCAGGGGCCAGGCGTGGCCCGGCGCGGCGTCGTGACCCGCAGCCGGCGCGGTCGCCGCGGCGTCGTCGGTTGCCGCGCCGTCCGCCCCCGACGCCCCCCGCGTCGCGTGGGGCACCAGCGCGAGCCCGTCGTCCTCCGGGCCCGCGTGCCCGAGCAGCCGCGCGCGCGCCGCCGCGTACCAGCGCGCGCCGAGGGCCAGAGCGATCGACTGTGGCGGCGGGACGTCGTCGGGGGGCATGCCGAGCGCGCGCGGCGCCTCGCTGGTCGCCAGGAGCGCCAGCCGCACGCAGGTGCCGGCCAGCACGCTCGCGATCTCCCACGGCTGCCGCCGACCGTACTGGCTCGGGACGCCCGCCCGCTCGGGCCAACCGAACACGTTCACGAGCGGGCCGCGCCACAGCGCCGTGGCCGCCTCCTCGAGCGCGACGGGGTGCGCCGGCAGCGCCGGCAGCGCGTCGAACACGGCGCGCCGCAGGGCGCCGGCGCGGGCATCGCCGTAGGCGCCCTCGCCCCAGCCGACGTCCACGCGGCCGTCACCGACGCGGCAGGAGGCGTCGACGATGGCGGCGTACGCGAGGTAGGGCGGCAGCCGCAGGAAAGTGGCGAGGTCCTCGCGGTCGACGAGCCACGGGTGGGCGCGGCCGGTCGCGCCGGCCTCGCTCGGCGGGCGCAGGAGCCCGAGCGCGAAGAGCGTGTGGACCAGCGTCTCCATGCGCCCGGCGCGGAGCGGGCGCTCGCGCTCGAGGCGCCGCACGAACGGCCGGGCGATGGTCTCCGCGCGCGTGAGGGGCACACCACCCAGGTCGAGGACGAGCAGGGCAGCGTCGATCACCTCGAGCACGACCGCCATGGGGTGGGGCGCCCCGGCGGGCGGCGGGGCCGCGGCCGGCAGGTCGAGCGGCACCGGGTCCGCGGGCCGGCGAAGGGGCACGCGCGCGAGGAGGCGCGGATCGGCGCCGACCCAGGCATCGTCGTAGGGACCGGCGCCGGGCGGCCACGCCGGACCCCCCGCCCGCACGAGCAGGCCCTCCTCGACCATGGGCTTCAGGAGGGCCGAGGCGCCGGAGCTTCCCAGCCAGCGGTAGAACTCGTGCGGCCGGCGCTCGAGGGTCGGCGGCGCGTGGCCGCGCAGCGCGACGTGGGTCGCGAGCTCCCAGGCGGCGGCGCCGCCGCCGCGGCGAGCCAGCTCGGCGAGCAGCTCGAGCTCGACCGGCGCCAGCCGCGCGACCACCGCGTCGATCCGCGGCGGCGACCCCAGGGTGTCGGCGATCGTGCGCGCCAGGTCGGCCTTCTTGACCGGCAGTCGGATCCCGGGGGCGAAGCGCCGTGCGATGCGCTGCAGGTCCGTCGCCTGCAGCTGCGGCAGCGCCCGCGTCAGGTCGATCCCCCCGGCGGCGGGACGCATGCGGGTGGACGCGCGGGCCGACGGGTCGCGATCGGCCGCTACCGGCAGCGGCGCGTCCGCGTCATCGTCGTCATCCATGCGCCGCTCGATGGCGAAGAGCAGGCGCTGGTCGCCGTCGCTCACGGCTCGCCCTCGATGGTGGCGATGTGGCCGGCCTTGGCCATCGCCAGCAGCAGCCGCGGGGCGACCTGCGGCAGCGCCACCGCGGCGCGTTCGCCGATACGCGCGAGCACGAACTCGCCGAGACGCGGATCGGCTAGGAGGGCGGCGAGGTCGGCCGGGTCGGCCACCTCGATGAGCGCGAGGCCCTCGTGGACGGCAACCTCGCCCGGCGCGAGCGGCGGGACGCTGGCGCCGGCGGCCACCGCGGTCGCTGCCGCCGTCGCGCCGGCCGCGCGGGCGGCGTTGCCGGCACGGCCGCCGGCGGTTCGGGACGTTCGCGGACGCTTCGGCATGCTCGACCCCCGGCTCAGTTGAGCTGCTCGCGCGGACGCGGCGCCGGCCGCAGCCACTCGGCGGCATCCATGATGCGGTAGGCGTAGCCCTGCTCGGTGAGGAAGCGTTGGCGGTGGTGCGCGAAGGTCTCCTCGTCGGTCTCGCGCGTGACCAGCGTGTAGAAGCTCGCGCCGGCGCCGCGTGCCTTGGGGCGCAGCACGCGCCCGAGCCGCTGCGCCTCCTCCTGCCGCGAACCGAACGCGCCCGACACCTGGACGAGCAGCGCGGCGTCGGGCAGATCGAGCGCGAAGTTGCCGACCTTGGACAAGACCAGCCGCGAGAGCCGGCCCGCCCGGAAGTCGTCGAACAGCCGCTCGCGTTCCGCCTGCCGGGTCTGGCCCGTGATCAGCGGCGCGTCCAGCTCGGCGGCCAGGCGCTCGAGTTGGTCGAGGTACTGCCCGATGACGAGCGCCGGCGCGTCGGCGTGCAGCGCCAGGATGGCGCGCACCAGCGCGTCCTTCGCCGCCGTGGTGGCGGCCAGCCGGTAACGCGAGCGCGGCTCCGCCAGCGCGTAATCCATGCGCTCCCCCTCCGGCAGGCGCAGGCGCACCTCGCAGCAGTCGGCGGTGGCGATCCAGCCGTCGCGCTCCAGCTCGCGCCAGGGGCGGTCGTAGCGCTTGGGGCCGATCAGGCTGAAGACGTCGCCCTCGCGGCCGTCCTCGCGCACCAGCGTGGCGGTCAGGCCGAGGCGGCGGCGCGCCTGGATCTCGGCCGTCAGGCGGAACACCGGCGCGGGCAGCAGGTGCACCTCGTCGTAGACGATCAGCCCCCAGTCGTGCTGGCGCATGAGGTCGAGGTGCGGGTACGACGGCTCGCCGTCGTCCACCAGCCCGCCGGCAACCGCCGCCGACCCACGGGCGCGGGTGGTGAGCATCTGGTAGGTGCACAGGGTCACCGGCGCGACCGCCTTGCGCCGGCCCGCGCCGAACGAAGCGACCTGGTCGGGCGTGAGCGAGGTCTTGCTCAGCAGCTCGCGGCGCCACTGCGTCGCGCTCGTGCGGCTGGTGGTGAGGACCAGCGTGCGCTGGCGCACGCGCGCCATCGCGGCCAGGCCCACGATCGTCTTTCCCGAGCCCGGCGGCAGCACCACCACGCCCGAGCCGCCCGCGGCGCTACCGCCCTGGTAGAACGCCTCGGCGGCCTCCTCCTGGTAGGCGCGCACGTCGAGACCGTCGACCAGCGCGAGTGGCAGCGCCGCGCCGTCGTGGTAGCCGGCGACGTCCTGGACCGGCCAGCCCACGCGCAGCAGCGCCTGCTTGAGCACGCCGCGGTTGCCCAGCGGGACCGCGAAGGCGCGCGCACCACGC